>DATMCA010001293.1:0-5001 GCA_035559015.1 Umezawaea sp.
CGATCAGGGCGGTGGGACCGCTCGCGCAGGCCGGAGCCGTCGTGGCACCGGTGTACCGGGTGACGTAGTAGCCGGTGGGCGCGGTTCCCCCCGCTCCGGGTGTCCAGCTGATCGGAACGTCCCCGGCCGCGTCCACGGGGACCGTGACGCCGACCGGTGCCGCGACGACGCCCGTCGTCACGGAGGCTCCTCCGGAAGCGGTCGTGCTCCAGTACGCCGCCGCCGGTGAGGTCCCCAGCAGAACAGCCACGAATGAGGCGAACAGGACGAACAACGGTCCGGTCTTGCGTGCGGCTCGGTGTCGACCGCGGGTCCTGGCGGATCTGCTCATGATCGATACCGGCAATCTGCTGGACGTGCGCGAGCGGCGTCACGAGTGCGGCACCGCGACAGGGCGTTGCCCGGCCTCAGCGCCCTGGGCGTGTGCGTTGGGGAGACCTCACCCGAGCCCCTTTCTCCAGGGGCCCGCGATACCCGTTTGCACGTGCACATGACGCGATTGATCGAACGTAGCACCCACACCGGACAGCGGTGGGAAATAGAGCGGAAACTGACGGGAAGCTGACCGGGCTTCAACCCCAATACCACGATGGGGGAACCGACACGGCTCAGCTCCGCGGACCGTCGTCGTGCGGACCCGGTGTCGCACCACGGGACCGCGCCGGTCGAGTCACGGCGCGTACCGGCACCGACCACCGCACTCGACGACCGGCACCTTCACGGCGGACGGCTTCCGCACCTCTTCGCCACGGAAGCCGCACAGCCGCTGCGACGAGGCGATCAGTACGCCATGAAGAGGATCTCGTCGCGGGAGTAGTCGTGGCCGGGGTGGTTCTCCTTGAGGTGCTGCTGGGTCTTCTCCACCAGGTCGTCCTCGTCCTGACCGGTGATCCGTTCACCGCACGGGCAGCTGATGTTCCGCTTCACGTCGTCCTCCTCCGATGATCTCCGATTCGACTCTACTCACGATCGGGGGAGGCGGTCCGGAGCACTGCGGAACCCCGCCGGCCATGGCCGATCACGCCCGATCGGACAATGCGAAACCTGTTCACGGACACCGCGAATTCCAAGATTGCCCGAAAAGCGCCGGACAGCGCCTTATCGCACCGCGAACCCATAAACCGAAATCACCCGAAGAGGGCATTCATCCAGCTCGAAGGATAGGCTCGCCTAAATTATGTCAAATTGCGACCTTCGAACCGCGGTGGCATCGTTCGGCTGACCCGACCTATTCCCACCACGGAAAGCAGGAGCCGACATGACCACCCTGGAGAATCCGGCAATGCCCGCCGTCCACGAGTGCACCGTGAGCGGCTGCTCCTACAACCACGACGGCTGCCACGCCTTCGCGATCACCGTGCGGGGCGAGAACGGCAGCGCCGACTGCGGCACCTTCATCCCGCTGAGCACCAAGGGCGGCCTGGACAAGGTCGTGACCAAGGTGGGCGCGTGTTCGCGGGTCGACTGCGTCCACAACACCTCCCTGGAGTGCGGTGCGCCGAGCGTCCGCATCGGCCAGGGCGAGGGCGACCACCTCGCGAACTGCCTGACCTATAGCAAGGCCTGATCCACGCACGTCCACCTCGCGGTCCTCCGACCTCGTGCGGCAGAGGACCGCGAGGTGGACGGCCGTCGTCAGCGGCTCAACCTCATCTGCCTGCGCAGCATCCGGTCCAGGAGGCGGTCGGGAACGACCCTGGCCAGCCGGACGATCACGGCGGCCTCGCGACCGACCGTGTACCGCGTGCGCGGCTTGCGCGCGGTGAGCGCCCGCGAGATCACCGCCGCGGCGCGCTCGGGTTCGACGCCGTCCCTGGCGAACGCCTTGATCTGGCCGAGGAACGCGTCCACCAGCCTGTCGTAGCGCAGGTGCTGCTCGCGGGTCATGGCCTCCGCCAGCCGGGTCGCGGTGGCGACCCCGCTCTCGTTCATGCCGGTCCGGACGGCGCCGGGAGTGATGACCACGACCCGCACGCCGAATTCCTCGACCTCACGGCGGAGCGCGTCGCTGACGGCCTCCATGGCGAACTTCGCGGCGGAGTACGGGCCGAAGCTGGGCATGGCGACCTTGCCGCCGACCGAGCCGATGTTGACGACCCGACCCCCGTGGGCGAGCAGTGCGGGCAGCAGCGCCTGGGTCACGGCGATCTGCCCGAAGACGCCGACGTCGAACTGCCGCCGCCACTCGTCCAGCGCCAGGGTTTCCACCGGGGCGTTCACCGCGATTCCGGCGTTGTTGACCAACGCCCGCAGTGGCCGCCCACCCCGGTCGCGCGCCACCCGCTCGGCCAGCGCGGCCACGTGGGCCTCGTCGGTGATGTCGAGGATGACCGGCTCGACGTTGTCGGCCGCGAGGCGATCGGCGTCCACCCGGCGGCGCACGCCGGCCAGGACGTGGAAGCCGTCGGCGGCCAGGCGTTCCGCCGTCGCTCGGCCGATGCCGGTGGACGCGCCGGTCACCACCACCAGTTCGGACGGGGCCATCACCCGAACACCCCCTGGTGCGCGTTGAGCGGCCCGTTCTTGGTCGAGAGGTTCAGTCTGTTCACGTGCTCACCGTCCACCGCCCCGACGACCGGTGGCAGCCACGGATCTTCCTGGTACAACCGGTACCAGGCGGTCGTCGAAGTCGTGCGTGAGACTGGGCGCATGAACGACTTGGGCGCCGCGCTCCGCGCCTGGCGGGATCGGCTGGCCCCTCAGGCGGTCGGGCTCACGCTGAACTCGCCGCGTCGCGCCCCCGGCCTACGCCGGGAGGAGCTGGCGGTCCTGGCGGGCATCTCGATCGAGTACGTGGTCCGGATCGAGCAGGGCCGGGCCACCACCCCGTCGGCGCAGGTGTGCCTGGCCCTGGCCCGCGCGCTGCGGCTGTCGGACGAGGAGCAGGCCCACCTCATGCGCCTGGCCGGTCACGCCGCGGACCCGAACCGGATCCCGCGGCTGATCCCGGGGAGCGTGCACCGGATCATGGACCAGCTCTCCGGGCACCCGCTGTCGGTGTACGACGCCACCTGGCAGCTGCTCCACTGGAACCCGCTGTTCGCGGCGACCTTCGGCGACCCCAGCGCCGTGTCCGTCGACGACCGGAACCTGCTCCTGCGGCAGTTCGAGGGCGTGGAGGGTCGCCTCAGGCTCACCTCGGCCGAGCGCTCCGCGTTCGAGGAGTCCCTCGTGGCGGACCTGCGCGCCACCACCAGCCGCTACCCGGACGACCCGGAGCTGGCGGCGCTGATCGCGCGGCTGGAACGCGGCGCCCGCTTCCGCGAGCTGTGGGCGCTGGGGGCGGTGGCCGCGCACCAGAGCGGGCACAAGGTCGTCGAGCACCCGGACGTCGGCCCGGTCGACCTGGACTCCGACACCCTCGTCACGCACAACTCGAACCTCCGCGTGGTCGTCTACACGCCCCGCCCCGGGACGGACGCCCGGAGCAAGCTCGACCTGCTGGGCGCGATCGGCACCCAGGAGCTGGACCCACGGGCCAGGTGACCCCGCTGGCGCGGCGACCTCGTCGTGACACCCGGCAGCGATGGCCGAGCCGGTCCGGGGTCGCCGCGGAACGTCAGCTCCACACGGTCCGCACGGTCTCCGCGACGGCGGCGGCCTGCGCCCGGCCCGCCTCGGCGGCGAGCGGTCGCCTGGCGGGGTCGAGGACGTTGCCGCCGATCGCCGTCAGCGCCGCCTCGTCCGGGCTCAGCAGGATCGAGCGCGCGTCCAGCGAGGCGAGCTGGACGTCCGGGCGGCCCGCCCGGCTCATCGAGCGCGTGATCGGGGCGAGGACGACGACCCGTTCGTACCCGGCGGCCAGGTCGACGTTGGCGACCGAGCGCATGCCGCCGTCCATGTAGCGGTGGCCGTCGATGGTCACCGGCGGCCACACCAGGGGCACGGCGCAGCTCGCGCCGACGGCGTCGAGGAACGGCGCTCCGCTCTCCCGGTCGAACACCGCGAACGACCCGTCCTCGGCGTTCACGGCCGTGACGCGCAGCGTCCGCTCCGGCCAGCCGCGTTCGGCGAGCCTGCCCCGGAACACCTCGCGCCGCTCCTCCTCGGACACCGTCCGCGCCCGCAGCGCGGCCCGACCGAGGCGGGCGCGTTTGCTCCGGCCCGTTCCCGGAAGCGCGAAGGCCGTGAAGTAGCGCAGCATCATGCCGTAGGTGAGCCGCGCGGGCATCTCCCCCTCGGGTGCGCGCAACTGCCCCGCGTACAGCTCCTCCAGTGACACTCCACCCGCCACCTGGGCCGCGACGACGGACCCCGCCGACGTCCCGACCAGCAGATCGGCGTCGGTCAGGTCCACACCCGCCTCGGCCAGCCCGCGCAACAGCCCGATCTCCCAGGCGATCCCGGTGACCCCGCCGCCCCCCAGCACCAACGCGCGTTCCCTGTCGCTCACGGCTCCACGATGCCGGCAACCGGGCGCGGTGCACACCGCCGCGGTCCACAATGACCGGACGGTTGTGCCCGGCGTCGCGGCGGCGATACGGTCGCTGCCGCGAAACGGGGCAAGGGGGTTCGCCGATGATCACGGAGCCGACGCTCGTCCGGATCGGCGAGGCGGTGCAGCTCAACCACCGGGGCGAACGGGAGGCCGCCCGGCTCCTGTTCGCGGAGATCTGGGACGAGATCGGCGGCGAGCGGGGGGATCCCCTGCACGTCTGCACGCTCGCTCACGGGATGGCCGACGCGCAGGACGACGTGGACCAGGAACTGCTCTGGGACCTGCGGGCCCTGGCGGCCGTCGACCTGCTGACCGACGAGCGGGTCGCACAGGCCGGGGTGCCGCTCACCGTCGCGGGCCTGCACCCGTCGCTGCACCTGAACCTGGCCGAGTGCTACCGCAAGCTCGGCGCCCTCGACACCGCGCGCGAACACCTCCGGCAGGCGCGGGCCACGATCGGCGCGCTCGGCGACGACGGGTACGGGCAGATGATCAGGGACGGCCTGGAGCAGGTGGCCGAAGGCCTGCGGATGCCGGGCGGCCGCCTGGTGGAGCATGCCGAA
>DATMCA010001294.1:0-13280 GCA_035559015.1 Umezawaea sp.
CGTCCACCACCGTGGCGGACACCGCGACCGCCGCGATCATGCCGACCGGCCCGACGGTGCCGAGGGCGAGGAACGGCACGGCGAGCGGGATGAGCGCGCCCATCAGACCGACCGATGACGCGAACGCCGACACGATCGCGCCGATGTAGCAGAGCAGCAGCGCCGCCAGGACCGGGACGCCGACGCCGGTCACCGCGTTGCCGACGAAGTCGATCGTGCCCATCGCCTGGAGCACGGCGACGTAGGTCAGCACACCGCAGATCAGCAGCACGGTCGGCCAGGTGATCTCGCCGACGGCCTGGCGGCTGCTCGCGGGCCAGATCAGGCTCAGCACGGCGGCGAGCGTCAACGCGGTCAGGCCGACGTCCAGGTCGAACACCAGCGTGCCGACGACCAGCACCACCAGACCGATCAGGGTGGCGATCTTGGGGGCGTCCAGCCGGGGCGCCTCCTCCTCGGGCTCGTCCCGCTCGACGGCTTCGACGGCCTCGGTGTTTTCCGAGGTCTCCTGCCCGAGCTTCCGGCCACCGAGCACGAGGAACAGCACGACGGCGATGGCCAGGTTCACGCCGAGGCTCGCCAGGAACAGCACGAGGGGGTTGCCGGGGATGTTGTTCCGCTCGACCAGCCCGTTGACGATCGACCCGTACACGCTGATCGGCGAGAACCCGCCCGCCTGCGCGCCGTGCACGACCATCGCGCCCATCAGCAGCGGGTTGATCCGGTAGCGGGCGGCGAACCCGAGGGCGATCGGCGCGACGATGGCCACCGCGGCCGGGCTGACCGCGCCGATCGCCGTCAGCACCCCGGTGATCACGAACATCACCCACGGGATCAGCGCTATCCGGCCGCCGACGGCGCGCACGGCGGCCGACACCAGCCAGTCCGTCGTGCCGTTGGCCCTGGCCAGCGCGAACAGGTACGTGACGCCCACCAGGACGACGAAGATGTCACCGGGGAACTTGGTGAAGATGCCCTTGGCGTCGAGCCCGCCCGCCAGGGTGCCGACGAGGAAAGCGGCGGCGAACGCCAGCGCCCCCATGTTGGTCGAACGGGTGGTCGCCAGCACGAAGACGAGTGCCAGCACGACGATCGAGATGATCTGCGCCGTCATCGGGGTCCCCTCGACAGGCCAATCGTGTGGATCTCTCACCTTCGAGGTGATCAGTGATCCCTGTCAACCCTCCACCTTGGACGTTTCGCCGAGCACCGAACGGGCTAACCGGAGAGGATTCCGACAAACGGCGAAAGGGGTTACGTGGCGAACGCGGGCCCGGTGGTCTTCGCGGCGGCCGGCGTTGCGACGCTCGCCGCCGCCCTGCTGCCGAGAGTGTTGAAGAAGGCGCCCATCTCGATGCCCATGGTGTTCCTGGGGGCAGGGGCGCTGACCTTCACGGTCATCGACCCGCTGCCCGACCCGGACCCGGTGGCGCACTCGTCGATCGTGCTGCACCTGACCGAGATCTGCGTGATCATCTCCCTGATGGGCGCCGGCCTCGCGTTGAACCGGCCGCCGGGGCTCCGCCGCTGGTCGACGACGTGGCGGCTGCTGGGCATCACCATGCCGCTGACGATGCTCGCGGTCGCGGTCCTCGGGTGGACGGTCCTCGGGTTCGGCGCGGCCGGGGCGGTGCTGCTGGCCGCCGCGCTGGCGCCCACCGACCCCGTGCTCGCGACCGAGGTGCAGGTCGCCGAGCCGGTGGAGGACCCCGAGGACGACAGCGACGACGAGGCCAGGTTCGCGCTGACGTCGGAGGCGGGCCTCAACGACGGCCTGGCGTTCCCGTTCACCTACCTGGCCATCGGGCTCGCCGCGACCCCCGGCGACTGGCTGCCGCACTGGCTCGCGGTCGACGTGGTGTGGCGCCTGGCCGCGGGCGTGGCGATCGGGCTGGGCGCGGGGTGGCTGCTGCGCAAGCTGTTCTTCGCCCCGCAGTCGGAGAAGTACCGCCTGGCCCACCACGCGGAGGGGTTCGTCGCGCTCGCGGCCACGTTCCTCGCCTACGGCGTCGCCGAACTCGCGCACGGCTACGGCTTCGTCGCCGTGTTCGTCTGCGCCTGCACGATCCGCGCCGCCGAGCGCTCGGACGGCTACCACCGCGTGCTGCACCAGTACGTCGAGCAGATCGAGCGCCTGCTCACCGTGGTGATCATCTTCCTGCTGGGCGGCGCCGTCGCGACCGGACTGTTCGAAGGGGTGCAGTGGCGCGAGGTCCTGGTGGCGCTGCTGGTGCTGCTCGTCGTGCGCCCCGCGGCAGGCCTGATCGGACTGGCGCGCGGCCGCACGGGCCCTCGGGAACGGTTCGTGGTGTCGTTCTTCGGCGTGCGCGGCGTCGGCTCGGTGTTCTACGTGGCCTACGCCCTGGAAGCCGCCCAGTTCCTGGAGGAGGGCGCGGTGTGGCGCGTGGTCAGCCTCGTCGTGGTCGGCTCGATCGTGATCCACGGCATCACGGCCACCCCCGTCATGCGCTTCCTCGACCGCAAGCGCGAGGTGCTCACGTCACCGTGATCGCGTCCAGCTTCTCCTTGAGGTACTCCGAGGCGAGGACCTCCGGGTAGCTGCCGTCCAGCGCCGCGATGCGGGCGTCGTGGTCGCACTCGTAGAAGAAGATCAGCGACACCAGGTCCTCGTCCGGCGCGGTGGCGTCGGGCGGCAGGACGCGGTGGCGGGTGGAGCGCCAGCGGTCGCCGGTCCAGCGGGCCATGAGGTCGCCGATGTTGACCGTGAACGCGGCCGGGTCGAACGGCGCGTCCTCCCACTCACCGTCCCCGGTGAACACCTGGAGCCCGCCCACGCCCGCCTGGCGGTCGAGGACCGTGACGGTGCCGAAGTCGGTGTGCGGTCCGATGCGGAACTGGCCGTCCTCCGGCTCGCCCACGACCTTGATCGGCGGGTACCAGTTGATGTTGAACGTGTACGTCGGGTGTCCGGTGTGGTCGGTGAAGAACCCCTCGGGGAGGTCCAGCGCCACGGCGAAGATCGTCAGCAGCTCGTCGGACAGTCGGCGCATCCGCGCCATGTACTCGATCGACACCTCGGCGAAGCCGGGCACCTCGTCGGGCCACCTGTTGGGCTGGAACCAGAAGCCGTCGACCTCGGGGTCGCCGACGGGGGCGTCCGCGCCGACCGAGTACGACTCCTTGAGGTCCGGCGGCGACTCGGTGCCCTCGGCGTAGGCGTTCGCCTCGACGCCGGGAGGCAGCCAGCCGCGCCCGCCGACGGTGACGGTGTAGCGCTCCTTCACCTCCGGCGGCAGGGCGAAGAACCGGCGGGACAGCTCACGGGTGCGCGCCCGCAACGCGTCCGGCACGCCGTGCCCGGTGATCAGCAGGAACCCCGAGTCCCGCAGCGCCTCGTCGATCCGGGCCGCCACGGCGGCACGGCCTTCCGGCGTGCCCTCGAACCACGGGGTCAGATCCACCAGCGGAACCGTCATGGGGTCCATGAAACCGCATCCGAGGCCGCGAATCGCGCCCGGTACGCCGTTGGGGAGGTGTTCAGGTGGCGGAGGAACACCCGGCGCAGCGTCTCGTCGCTGCCCAGGCCGCTGCGGGCGGCGGCGGACGTGACGGTGTGCCCGGCGACGATCAGCGCCTGCGCGGCCTCCAGCCGGACCAGTTCCACGTACCGGCCGGGCGTGGTGGCCAACTCCTGGTGGAACAGCCTGGTCAGGTGCCGTGTGCTGGTACCCGCGGTGGCGGCCAGGGCGGCCACGGAGTGGTCGGCCGCCGGGTCGGCCGCGACCCGGTCCAGCACGGCCCGCAGCGGGTGGCTCCGGGGTGTGGCCGTGCGGGACGGCACGGAGAACTGGGACTGGCCGCCCGGCCGCCGCATGAATACGACCAGTGAGCGGGCGACGTCACGGGCGTGCTCGGCGCCGTGGTCCTGCTCCACCAGCGCGAGCGCCAGGTCGATGCCCGCGCTCACCCCGGCCGAGCTGAACACGCGGCCGTCGCCGACGTGGATCGCGTCCGGCTCGACGGCGATCCGCGGGTACCGGTGGGCGAGCGTCGAGGTGTGCCGCCAGTGCGTCGTCGCGCGCTTGCCGTCCAGCAGTCCTGCCTCGGCGAGCACGAACGCGCCCGTGCACACGGAGGCGACCCGTCTCGCTCCCGGCGCCAGCCCGGCGAGGGCGGTCAGGACGTCCGGCGGCGCGGGCGCGGCGGGGAAGGCGTCCGATCCCGGCACGAGCAGCGTGTCCACCGGGCCGATCCCGTCGGCACGCCCGTCGACCGCCAGCCGGACGCCGATCGACGTCCGCACGGCCTCGCCGTCCGGCGAGCACAGCACGACGGCGTACCGCCCGGACTCGCCGAATACCTCCGACGGCCCCGCCACGTCCAGCAGCTTGACGCCGTCGAAGACGAGGAGGGCGACGCGGATGTCCTTTTCCGTGGTTCGCCTGGCAGTTCGGGACATGGTCGGTCCAGCATAGGTCGGAGCACCGTGGTGGCACACGACAACGTCAGGAGCCCCACGTGGCCGACCGCATCGCCGGGATCGAGATCCCGGACACCACCCTCGTCGCCGAGGCGGCCGAACTCGTCCGCGACGCCGCGAGCCCGCTGCTCTACCACCACTCGCGCCGCGTGTTCCTGTTCGGTTCGTTGCAGGGTCGGCGGCTCGGGCTCACCGCCGACCCGGAACTGCTCTACGTCGGCGCCCTGTTCCACGACCTGGGACTCACGGACGGGTTCCGGCGCACCGACCAGAGGCTCGAGGTCGACGGCGCCGACGAGGCCCGCCGTTTCCTTGTCTCGCACGGCATTCCGGCATCCGGGGCGCGGCTGGTGTGGGAGGCGATCGCCCTGCACACGACGCCGGGGATCCCGTGGCACCTGGAACCGGAGGTCGCGCTGGTGACGGCGGGCGTGGAGACCGACGTGCTCGGCATCGGGCACGACCTGCTGGACCCGGCGGTGATCGCGGAGGTCGTCGCGGCGCACCCGAGGCCGGACTTCAAGCGGCAGATCCTGAAAGCGTTTACCGACGGTGTGCGGGACCGTCCGGACACGACGTTCGGCACCGTGAAAGCCGATGTGCTGGCCCACTTCGCGCCCGAGTTCACCCGCGTTGACTTCGTGGAAACAATCCTCGGCTCCGACTGGTCTGAGTGAGACGCGCAACCGTCGTTCGGCGGATGCCTCGCGTCAACTCCGTCCGATACGTTCGGATCACGTGCCCTGGTCCCCCTCCGGTCAGGGCAACCCCTGCCGTACTGGAGGTTGTTCATGCTGCGCAAAAAACGCGGCCTGGTCGCGGGTGCGTTCCTCGCGGTGCTCCTCGTAGCCGCCGGAGGTGTGACCGGGGCGCAGTCCGCACCGGCTCCCGCCGACGGCGCCCCCCAGTTCATCAGGCTGGTCAGCCGCACGTTCGACCCGCTCGCCGCTCAGAACAAGGCGGCGGTCGCCGACAGGGGCGCGTACCTGGTGCAGTTCAAGGGAAGCCTCACGGACGTCCAACGCCGCCAACTGCGGGCGATGGGGGCCCGCGTCGGTACGTACGTGCCGGACCTCGCCTACGTGGTGCGGATGAACGCCACCACCCGCGCCAAGGTCCAGCGGCTGTCGTTCGTCCGCGCCCTGGCGGATTTCCGGGCCTCGGACAAGGTCGACCCGTCCACCGCGGCGGTCACCGGGCGGTACCTGGTGACACTGGCCGAGCAGGACGCCAAGGACCAGAAGGCCGTCGCCGAACGGATCACGGCGCTCGGCGGTGCGGTGGAGGACGTGTCGGCCAGCGGCCAGCACCTCACGGCCGTGCTCGGCGCCGACCAGGTCGTCGCCGTGGCCGGACTGCCGGAGGTGATCGCGGTCGGCGCGGAGTCCGCGCCCGAGACCGACATGGCGATCGCACGGGAAACCAGTGGTGCCAACGCGATCCAGGCCGCAGGCGGCTACACCGGCCGCGGTGTGCGGGGCGAGGTGATGGACGGCGGCCTGCGCGTCACGCACCAGGAGTTCGCCGCCCGGCCGCCGGTCGCGCACGGGCCGAACTCGACGGACACCAGCCACGGGACGTCGACGTACGGCGAGATCTTCGCCTCCGGCGTCAGCTCCGCGCACCGGGGCATGCTGCCCGACGCGCAGGGCGTCTTCGCCACGTACACCGGCAAGGACCGCTACGCGCACACCGCGGAACTGGTCGACCCGGCGGGCCCGTACCGGGCGGTGTTCCAGAGCAACAGCTGGGGCGACGCGCTCACGACGTCGTACACGTCGATCTCCGCGCAGATGGACAAGATCGTGTTCGACCACGACCTGCTGATCTGCCAGTCGCAGAGCAACGCGGGCACCCGCAGCTCCCGGCCGCAGGCGTGGGCCAAGAACGTGCTGTCGGTGGGCGGCCAGTACCACTTCAACACCGCCGACCGGGCGGACGACAAGTGGAACGGCGGCGGCAGCATCGGACCCGCCGCCGACGGCCGGATCAAGCCGGACGTCTCCAACTACTACGACCGCATCGACACGACCTCGTCGACCAGCAACACCTCGTACACCACGTCGTTCGGCGGCACGAGCGGCGCGACGCCGATCACCTGCGGCAACGCGGGACTGCTGTTCCAGATGTGGGCGGACGGCGTGTTCTCCGGCGGTCCGGGCAAGGCCGGTGACGTGTTCGACTCCCGCCCGCACGCGGCCACGGCCAAGGCGCTGCTCATCAACACCGCCAACCAGTACGACTTCACCGGCACCGCGCACGACATGACCCGCACCCACCAGGGCTGGGGTTCGGCGAGCGTGGGCAACCTGCACGCCAGGGCCGAGGCGAACGGCTGGAAGCTGCCGGTGCTGGTCGACGAGACCGACTTGCTGGCCACGGGCGAGAGCAAGCGGTACACCGTGGACTCGGACGGCACCAAGCCGTTGCGCGCCACGCTCGCCTACACCGACCCGGCGGGTACGCCGGGCGCGGCGAAGGCCGGGGTCAACGACCTGACGCTGAAGCTCACCGCGCCCGACGGCACGGTGTACTTCGGCAACAACGGCCTGTCGACCGGTGTCTGGTCCACGTCCGGCGGCGTGGCGAACACCGTCGACAACGTGGAGAACGTGTTCGTGAACGCCGCCGCGGCGGGCACCTGGACGGTCGAGGTGATCGCGACGCAGGTCAACGCCGACGGTCACGTCGAGACCGCCGGGACCGACGCGGACTACGCGCTGGTCGTGTCCTAGCGAGACGTCCGGGCTCCCCGCCACGGCGCTGTCGTGGCGGGGAGCCCGCGTGCGGGATCACCCCGTCGCGCGTGGCCCGGTCCCACGTCCGGGTGAGCCGTGTGGCGGGGTCCGCCGGGCCGGGGCAGTGTGGTCGGTGACTTCGAAACGGGAGGACTCCGCTGCATGATCCGCGTCAAGCCCTCGGCGGGCGGCCAGGTCAACATCACGTTCGTGCTGTCCGATCCACCGCCGGGACACACCAGCGTCGTGGGGTGCTTCAACGACTGGACGCCGGGCAGGCACCGGTTGGTCAAGCGCTCCAACGGCACGTGGTCCACCGCGGTCCGGGTCGATTCCGGAGCGACGCTCTGCTTCCGCTACCTGGCCAGTGACGGCGTGTGGTTCGACGACCGCGACGTCGAGCTCGCCCGTGACGACCGGGGCCAGCTGATCTCGGTCTAGAGCGCCCGGTGGGCCCCGGCCGCGCGCTGCGCGGGTTCGGGGCTCGCCGTGGTGGCGGCGAAGTCCATCGACACCCCGGCGGCCAGCGCCAGGAACGTCGACCGGTGCAGTTCCCACCGGTTCTCCAGGCCGCACGTCGTGAGCACCTTGAGGACGGCGGGGGAGCAGACCAGGGCGATCGGCTCCTCGGTGGTCAACGCGTCGATCCCGGCCGCGGCGAAGAACGTGACCCCGCTGAGGTCGACGACCACCGAGGTGAACCACAGCCGGGCGTGGGCGATCCGGTCGGCCAGCAGCCCGGCCGACATCGCGTCCACCTCGCCGCGCACGGTGACCACACCGGCGTTGGCCGGCGGAGCGGGGCGAACGGTGACGGACAGGCCTCTGAAGGGCGGGATTTGCGCCGACGTGCTCGCGGACCGCCCGGTCGCGAATTCCAAGCTCATGTGCGTGCCAACTCGGGTTTCCGGCGAGGTGTTCCCGAATGAGACGATGATTTGAAGTTGAACAACGGTCCTACTTTATCGTTTCGTGATTCATCCGACAATGCACTTCTTCGTCACACAATCGTCAGTCGGAAGGTGTACTGGGCATTTCTCCGTGGGGTGTCGACGTCCCGAACCGGCGTCCTGGGCAAACGGATAGCGTGACTATCTGTAATCGGCGATACACTGTGCACCGGGTGAGAACTCGAAAGGGAGGCCCGGATGCGCATGGCCGAACTGAGCGCCGAGTCCGGTGTTCCAGTCGCCACGATCAAGTACTACCTGCGTGAGGGCCTGGTGCCCGCCGGTGAGCTGACCAGCCCCAACCAGGCCCAGTACCAGGCGAAACACCTCCAGCGGCTCAAGCTCGTGCGCGCGCTGCTCGAAGTCGGCGGCCTCTCGATCGTCGACGTCCGCGAGGTCGTCCGCGCCATAGACGACCGGGCTCCGACGCACGAACTCCTCGGCGTCGCCCAGCACGGCCTGTTCGTGCGGAAGAACGAGGTCGACGAGGAGAGCCGGGCGTGGGCGCAGTCGCTCCTGGACGACATCGCGGCGGAACGGCAATGGACGTTCGAGGAGGACGACCCCTACGCGAAGTCGTTGGTGAGCCTGCTCTGCACGTTCCGGGATCTCGGCCACTCGCACCTGCTCGGCATTTTTCCGCACTACGCCGAGATCGCCGACGCCATCGCGCAGGTCGACCTGGAAGCGATCGGCGACCTGCCGACTCCCGAGCAGATGGTGGAGAGCGCGGTCGTCGGGACGATTTTGGGCGACGCGGTGTTCATCGCCCTGCGCCGGATCGCCCAGCAGTTCGCCTCGCGCAAGATGTTCGGCGAGGACCCGCCCGCGGCGGTGTGATCACCAGTGCGCGGGCCTGCTCAGTGCGGGCGGCAGGCTCGTCCCGGCGTCGCCCCTGGCGGCGTTCACCTGCGCCTGGGTGAGGAAGATGCTCCCGGTGAGGTCCGCGCCGCGCAGGTCGGCGTCGCGGAAGTCGGCCCCGATCAGGTCGGCCAGGCGGAGGTTCGCGCCCCGCAGGTCGGCCCCGATCAGGTAGGCGCCCCGCAGGTTCGCGCCCCGGAGGTCCGCACCGGACAGCTTCGCGCCGATCAGGTCGGCACCGCGGCGGATCCTCTTGTTCTTCGGCTTCGGCGAGCCCGCGCGCACGAGTTCGCTGGCGCGGAGCAGGAGCGCGTTCACGCCCTCGCGGTGGCCCGGCACGTCCAGGGCGTCGAACGCGTCGGGGCTCGTTCGGGTCATCCGCTCGGTCTCGGCCAGCGCCGCCTCCAGGTCGGCCCGCAGCGGCTCGACGGAGCGCAGGGTCAGCGCCTCGGTGAGGTAGAAGAGCAGTTCGTGCAGCTGGCGCATGACCGGGAACACCGCGAACATCCGCTTCGCCGTGTCCTTCGAGTCCCGCCAGCTCTCACCGCCGAACGTGACCCGAGAGGTCTTCTGCCCGGCGCCGAAGCAGTCGAACACCGTGCAGCCGGAGAAGCCCTTCTGCCGCAGCGTCGGGTGGATCTCGCAGCGGTGGTCGGCCAGGAGGTTCCGGCACGGGTCCCCGGCGGCCTTGTCGACCGCGAAGTCGGCCGACTTCGCGAACGCCAGCGCGACGCAGCAGAGGCCGAAGCAGTTCGAGCAGTCGGCCCGCAACTCGGACGGGGTGTTCTCGGGCAACGGGTTCCGGTCTCCTGGAGGGGTGGTTCGACGGTGGGTCCAGGGTAGGTGAACGCCGGAACCGCCCGGCCGACGGCCGGGCGGTGGGGCGTCGGCTCAGAGAGCGGCCTTGAGGAACGCGATCGCCTGGGCGATGGCGGCCCTGGCGGCGTGGGTCTCGCTCAGCGCGTTCAGCATCACGAAGTCGTGGATGATGCCCTGGTAGCGAGCGGCGGTGACGGGCACGCCGGCTTCGCGCAGCTTGGCCGCGTAGGCCTCGCCCTCGTCGCGCAGCACGTCCGCCTCGCCGGTGATCACCAGCGCCTCCGGCAGGCCCTTGAGCTGCTCGGTGGTGGCGCGCAGCGGGGACGCGGTGATCTCGGCGCGCTGCGCCGGGTCGGTCGTGTACTGGTCCCAGAACCACTGCATCGCGTCACGGCGCAGGAAGTAGCCCTCGGCGAACTCGTGGTACGACGGGGTGTCGAACGAGGCGTCGGTCACCGGGTAGAAGAGCACCTGGCCGGTGAAGGTGACGTCGCCGCGCTGCTTGGCGAGCAGGGTGAGGGCGGCGGTCATGTTGCCCCCGACCGAGTCGCCCGCGATGGCGACGCGCGTGCCGTCGAGGTCCTTGCTCGCGCCGTGGACGCCGATCCACTGGGCGACGGCGTAGTTCTCCTCGATGGCGACCGGGTACCGGGCTTCGGGGGACAGGCTGTACTCCGGGAACACCACGGCGGCGCCCGCGCCCACCGCGAGTTCGCGGATCAACCTGTCGTGGGTGTGGGAGTTGCCGAACACCCAGCCCGCGCCGTGGATGTAGAGGATCACCGGCAGCACGCCGGTGACGCCCTCGGGGCGCACGATCCGCACCCGCACGTCACCGGACGGACCGCCCGCGACGATGAGGTCCTCGACGTCGACGGCGGGCTTGGCCACCTCGCCGGACTGCACCTCGTCCACCGTCGTGCGGCCCTTCTCCGGGCCCAGGTCGAAGAGGTACGGCGGCTTGGCGGTGGCGTCCGCGAAGTCCTGCGCGGCCTGCTCCAGAACGACGGTCATGACCTGCTCCTTCACTCGCTGCTCGAAGCTGACGTGATGAACGCTAGTAAGCAACTAACTTGTGCACAAGTTAAACGTACGCAATGTGTCGCACGTCTCGCCGTGCTGCGCCCACGGGTCCGGTGCGCCAAGGTGGATCCATGGCCGAGTCGACCCGTGTCGTGATCGTCGGTGGCGGATTCGCCGGATTCCAAGCCGCCCGCTCGCTCTCCCGCGCCCTGCCGAAGGACGCGCCCGTCGAGATCGTGCTGGTGAACCGCACGGACTACTTCCTCTACCTCCCACTGCTCCCCGAGGTGGCCGCGGCCGTGGTGGACCCGCGGCGCGTCACCGTGTCCCTGCCCGCCGCGCTGCCGCGCGTGCGGCTGGCGCTCGGCGAGGTCACGAGCGTCTCGCTGGAGAGCCGTACCGTCAGCTATACCGACCCCGAGGGCACGGCGCACTCCCTGCCCTACGATCGGTTGGTCTTCGCCTCCGGCAGCGCCAACAAGCTGCTGCCCATCCCCGGCGTCGCCGAGCACGCTCACGGCTTCCGCGGTGTTGCCGAAGCCCTGTACCTGCGCGACCACGTCATCCAGCAGGTCGAGCTGGCCGCCGCCACCGACGACCCGGCGGAACGGGACGCCCGCTGCACGTTCGTGGTCGTCGGCGCCGGCTACACCGGCACCGAGGTCGCCGCGCAGGGGCCGCTGTTCACCAAGGCGATCGTCAAGCGGCACAAGGAACTCCGCGACCAGCGGATGCGGTGGATCCTCCTCGACATCGCGCCGAAGGTGCTGCCCGAACTCGACCCGCGGCTGTCCCGCGCCGCCGACAAGGTCCTGCGCAGGCGCGGTGTGGAGGTCGAGATGGGCAACTCGGTCAAGGAGGCGACCCGCGAGGGCGTCCTGTTGACCAGCGGCGAGTTCGTCGCCACGCGCACGCTCGCCTGGTGCGTCGGAGTCCGTCCCGACCCCGTCGCCGAGGCCACCGGCTTGCGCACGCAGAAGGGCAGGCTCTGCGTTGAACCCGACCTCACGGTCCCGAGCCACCCGGAGGTGTTCGCCTGCGGCGACGCGGCGGCCGTCCCGGACCTCACCCGCCCCGGCGAGGTGACCGCGATGACCGCCCAGCACGCGGCCCGTCAGGGCACCCTCGCGGGCAAGAACGTCGCCGCCTCCCTCGGCTACGGCACGGTCCTGCGCGACTACAAGCACCACGACCTCGGCTTCGTCGTCGACCTGGGCGGCTTCGCCGCCGCCGCGAACCCCCTCCACATCCCCCTGTCCGGCTTCCCGGCCAAGGTCGTCACCCGCGGCTACCACCTGGTCGCCATGCCGGGCAACCGAATCCGCACCGCCGTCGACTGGGCGCTGGACGCGGTGCTCGGCCGACAGTCCGTGCAACTCGGCCTGGTCCGCTCGGACGCCGTGCCACTGGAAACGGCGAAGCCTGGCTAGAACTCGTCAACCACGAGCGGGTGGTCCTTTCGGGACGGTCGCGCGGGTTAGGTTCGTTCTACGTCCGACGAACCTGGAGAACTCCCGTGCGCCGTCTGCACTTCCTGGGAACGCTGCCCCAGTTCGCCGATCCTCGATCGGCCCTCGCGTGGGAGGCGGCCGAGGTGCGCGGCGAGCTCCGCCGCTGGAACGGCGGGGAGACCGGGGGCCGGCTGAAGTGGTTCGTGCCGGTGATCCAGGCGCTGAAGGCGTCGCCCAAGATCCGGGCGCTGCGGCACGGCGAGTGGACCGGGTACGACGACGTGGACCGGCTGGCCGTGCGGCGGGGTGAGCGGCTGGTGGCGGCGGACATCCCGTTGCGGCTCGTGGAGCACTTCGAGGAGGAGTGGGCGCTGCTGCCGGAGACCGACCGGCCGTTGCAGGTCGGCGTGCCGGGCTACCTGGACATGGCGCTGTTCGTCTTCGGTCCCACCGGTGTGCCGCGGTACGCGCGGGTGTTCCGGGAGGCGCTCACCGCGCAGATCGCAGCAATCTACGCGCGGGCGGGCCGTGGCGTGGTGTTCCAGGTGGAGGTGCCGATGGCGTTGATCGCGGTCGCCGCCGCGCCGCCGCCGTTGCGGGGACTGGTGGCCGACGTGATGGCCAGGCTGGTGACCAGCCAGGTCGCCGCCGCGCCGGAGGGTGGCCGGTTCGGCGTGCACCTGTGCCTCGGCGACCTGGGGCACCGGGCGTTGCGGCAGCTCCGGTCGGCCGACCCGCTGGTGCGGCTCACCAACGCGGTGGTGCGGCACTGGCCCTCGGGCCGCTCGCTCGACTTCGTGCACCTGCCGATGTACGGCGGCGATCGGGTGCCGTCCACCGATCCGGCGTTCTACGCGCCGCTGCGCGGGCTGAGGCCGGGGATCCAGCTCGTCGCGGGGATCGCGCACGAGGACCAGTCGTTGGCCGACCAGGTGACCGTCCGGCGGCTGGTGGAGGACGCGGTGGGCGGGCAGGTCGACATCGCGACCGCGTGCGG
>DATMCA010001295.1:0-2801 GCA_035559015.1 Umezawaea sp.
GAGGGCGCCCTCCCCGACTCGATCACCCACGCCGAGATCCTGCACAACTTCGTCAAACCACCCATCCACGGCTGGGCGGTCGGCAGGCTGCGCGACCGCCTGCCCGACGGGCTCCCCGCCGCCGAGCTCTCCCGCCTCTACCACCAACTGGCGGCGTGGACGAGGTTCTGGCTCGACCACCGCCGCGCTCCCGGTCACGCGTTGCCCCACTACGAGCACGGCAACGACAGCGGCTGGGACAACGCCACGGTGTTCCAGGGCCGCGGTGTGGTGCAGGCGCCCGACCTCGCGGCGTTCCTCGTGGTGCAGATGCGCGAACTGGCGCGCCTGGCGCGGGAGACCGGAGATGCGGTCGCGGCGACCAGGTGGACCAGCGAGGCCGCGACGATGTCCTCCGCCCTGCTCGCCGAACTGTGGAACGGTTCGCGGTTCACCAGCCGTGTCGTCGGCGGCGAACGGCGGGCCACCGCGGGCCTGCTGGAACACCTGCCGATCGTCCTGGGCCCGCGACTGCCGCGTGACGTGCGGGAGAAGGTCTCCGCGGCGGTGGCCGAACACCTGACCCCGGTGGGCTTGGCGACCGAACGTCCCGACTCGCCGCTCTACGAAGCGGACGGCTACTGGCGCGGCCCGGTCTGGGCCCCGGCGACGGTGCTGATCGAGGACGGTCTGCGCCGGGGAGGGGCGACGGAACTGGCCGACGTCATCAGCGCCCGGTTCCGCGCGGCGTGCGAGAAGTCCGGCTTCGCCGAGAACTTCGACGCCCTGAGCGGTGAGGGCCTGCGCGACCGCGCCTACACGTGGACCGCCGGCGCCTACCTCCTGCTCGCGGGCGACGCCGAGAGGAGGGCGGCCGGCTGAGACCGCGATCAGGCGGGAACGTGCGACCTCTCCAGCACGCGCAGGAACGCACGCGACCAGAGGGGGAGGTCGGGCCAACCGCGGCAGGACACCATCGCGCCGTCGACGACGTCGGGCCCGTCCACGAACGTCGCCCCCGCCAGTTCCACGTCCGTCCGCAGCGGTGGGAAGGCCGCGGTGGTGCGGCCCCGCAGGAGGCCGAGGGCGGCGGGCACCTGGGGGCCGTGGCAGATCGTGCCGACGGGAAGTCCGCGGTCGAAGAAGTGGCGGACGACGCGGGCCACGTCGGGGATCGTCCGGATGTACTCCGGCGCTCGTCCGCCGGGGATCACCAGCCCGTCGTGCTCCTCGGGGTCGACGTCGGCGAACGCCAGGTCCACGGGCAGCAGGTGGCCGGGCTTCTCGGTGTAGGCGTCGCAACCGGGCTCGAAGTCGTGGACCACCAGCTTGACCGGCCTCGTGGTGGGAGCGGCCACGATCGCCTCATGGCCACCCTCGCGCAGGCGGAACACCGGGTACATCGAGTCGAGTTCCTCGGCGGCGTCGGCCACCAGGACCAGCACCCGAGCCATGCTCGCTCCTCATCCCCGCTCGACGCGCCGCCGTACCTCTTCGAGGCGCGCGAACGGCATCGGATCTCGTCGACGGACCGGATGCCGAACCGGTTCGACCACCAATCGGACCGTACGCGTCGGCTGCCGCGGGCACAATCGACCGGACAGGTGTCGAACCGATCCTGGTGGACCGAGGCGGGAGACGTCCCACGCGGTGCCTCCCGCCTCGTCCTGAACAGCGGCGTCGACCGCTATCCGAGGTTCCACTTCTGGTTGGTGGCACCGTTGCAGGTCCAGAGCTGGACCTTGGTGCCGTTGCCGGTGCCCGCGCCCGCCACTTCCAGGCACAGTCCGGATTGGACACTGGTGATGGTGCCGTTGTCGTTGAACCGCCACTGCTGGTTGTTCTGGCTGTTGCAGTTCCAGATGACCACCCGGGTGCCGTTGCCCGTGCCCTGGCCGAAGGCGTCGGCGCAGCGGAGGTCGCCCCCGCCGTAGACGGTGAGCGCGCCCGAGCCGGTCCGGGTCCAGGTCTGGTTCGACCCGCCGTTGCAGTCCCAGATCTGCAACTGAGTTCCCGTCGTCGTGGTGGCGCCGTTGACGTCGAGGCACTTGTCGGCGCCCGCCGCGCGCACCGCGCCGGTGGGTGCGGCCGGGCCGGGCGCGTACCCGGCGGCGGTGATGTTGGCCTGCACGGCCTCCTCGGTGGCGTTCGACGGGTAGCCGGAGGTCATCACACCTTCGTAGAAGGTGCCCGCGGCGGAGATGCTGTTGTCGCCGCCGACGCCGAGGAGGATCGCTCCCTCCTTCCGCATCGGGTGGTAGCCGTTGGGGCGTGGTCCGTCGAACACGGTCGACAACTCGCCCGACTGGGCGTTTCCGCTCCGGATGGCCCAGTGGTTCGGCTCGCCCTTGACGATGGCCGTGACGAAGCGGTGGTTGATGGTCGGGTTCTTGTTGTAGCGGGGGTTCACGCCGGAGAACAGCCCCCACTCCAGGTCGGCCATCACCCACGGGCCGGGTCCGTCCCCGTATCCCCACCAGTTGTTGGAGCCGAAGTAGATGGCCTCCATGGTGCCGTTGCCGTTGTCCCGGCTGTTCCGCTCGGCGTTGCCGTAGTCGAAGCAGCATCCGCCGTTGTAGTGGGTACCGTCGAAGATCGCGTACATTCCCTCCGGCTGGTCGCCGGTGGCAATGCCGTTGGTGTTGTTGTTGCGGTAGCCCGTACCGGGGGCCACGAAGACGCCGTACGCCTTGTGGCCGCCGACGCTGATCGGCGCGGCGGTGGCGTTGGCGAGGTTGTCGTAACCGCCCGCGGCGGGCCCGTTGAAGCCTCCGGGCGGGGCCTGGGTCAGGTTGTTACCGCGGCCCGACTGGTCGTAGATG
>DATMCA010001296.1:0-9597 GCA_035559015.1 Umezawaea sp.
GGCGGGCGTGAAGGGCTGACATGGCGCAGACGCGCGGCACGAGGCCGTTCGGCTTCGTGGAGACCTACCGGGACGTGCTGTCCACACCGGTCGACCGGCGGCTGGCCGTCGTGAGCCTGCTGTCGAAGATCCCGTACAGCATGTTCCCCGTCAGCTCCGTGCTCCTGCTGTCGCCCCGCTACTCCTACGGCGCGGCGGGCGCAGCCGCGGGCGTGATGCTGGTCGCGACCGCGGTGACCAGTCCGCCGCGCGGCAGGCTGGTCACCGGCCGGTCGGGCCGCGCGGTGCTGCTGCTGTGCCTGCTGGCCTACCTGACGAGCGTCACCGGGCTGGTCGTCGGCGCGGCCGAACGGCTGCCGTTCGCCGTGGTCCTGCTGGCGGCGTGCGCGGCGGGCCTGTCCGTCCCCCCGGCGGGCATCCTGCTGCGCTCCCACTGGACGGCGGCCGACCGCCGCCGTGGCAGGCCGTCGGGCAACGCGATGGAGTCCGCGCTGATGGACGCCACCCTCATCACCGGTCCGGTGCTGGCCACCTGGCTGAGCGTGTCCGCGCGGCCCGAGGCGCCCTTCGTCGCCATCGGCGTGCTCACGGCGGCCGCGGTGCTGCTGCTGGCGGTCCCCGTCGGCGGGGGCGCGCCGACGTCCACGCCGCCCGGCTCGTCGGTCCCGTGGGCGTCGCGCTCGCTGTTCGCGGCGTTCGGGGCGCTGTTCCTCTTCGCCGTGGCGCTGTCCGCGGTCGAGATCGCCCTGCCCGTCCACGCCCAGCAGCAGGGCGTGGCCGGCTACAGCGGCTGGTTCCTGGCGAGCACGTCGATCGGCAGCATCGTCGGCGCGCTCGTGCTGGGGGTGTCCTCGACGCTGGCGTCGGTGGACCTGCCCGCCCTGCTCGCGGGCTTCGCCGCCGGGACGTGCCTGCTGGGCCTGGCCATGTCGGTGTCGCCGATCGCCGTGCTGGCCGCGTGCCCGATCGCGGGGCTGGCCATCGGCACTACGTTCGCCCGCTTCTACGGCCGCCTGGGCGAGCTGACCCCGACCGGCGCCGACGGCGTCGTGCAGGGTTGGGCCACCAGCGTCACCATGGTCGGCTTCGCCGTCGGCAGCGCCGCCGGAGCGGCGCTCGCGGGCGCGCACGGGGCACCCGCCTTCCTGTTCCTGTCACCGGTCGCGGGCCTGGCCGCGATCGTCCTCGTGCCGCCGGCCCGCACCGCGCCGACCGGCACCCACCCGGAGGGGCAACGATGAACCCGGAGTTCTACTCGAAGGTCGCCGACAGGTTCGGCGGCTACTCCAGCGGGGCCAAGCGGACCGAGGTCTTCCCGGACGGGGACCCGGAGGACGCCTTCGACGAGATCACCACCCGCCACGGCCGCGTGGACGCGGCGCTGCTCGACGTCGGCTGCGCCGACGGCCGCAACCTGCTGCGGATCGCCCCCGCGTTCGGGAGGGTCCACGCCATCGACCTGGCACCGGAGATGCTCGACTCCGCCGTGCGGCACCGGGCGGGCTCGGGCCTGCGCCACGTCGAGTTCGAGCTCCGCGACGCCTCGGCGACGGGCTACCCCGACGAGGCGTTCGACGTGGTCACCTCCCGCCGCGGCCCGCTGTTCGCACGGGAGTACCTGCGCGTGCTCAAGCCCGGCGGATCCCTGGTGCACCTGGGGATCGGCGAGCAGGACGTGCGCGAGCTGAAGGAGGTCTTCGGCCGGGGACAGCTCCACGGCCGGTGGAACGACGTGCCCGTGGCCACGCGGGCGCGCGCCGAACTGGAGGACGCGGGCTTCGCGACCGCGCGAGAGCAGAACTTCACCTACGAGGAGTTCTTCCTCACGCCCGCCGAGCTCGACACGTTCCTGCACATGGTCCCGATCTTCGAGGACTACGACTCGGAAGCCGACGGCGAGCTGTTCTCCCGTTACGTGGCAACGGCTTCCTCCGACCGCGGTGTCCGCCTGGGCAGGCACTGGTTCCTGCTGCACGTCCGGAAACCGGCGAGCGCAAGCCGCTCCTGAAGCGCAGAACGGATCGTGACATGACCATCTTCGAAGACCTCGAATCCGAGGTGCGCAGCTACAGCCGGGCCTGGCCCGTCGTGTTCGACCGCGCCGAGGGCAGCCGGATCTACTCGGAGGACGGCAAGCCCTACCTGGACTTCTTCGCCGGGGCCGGAGCGCTCAACTACGGCCACAACAACCCGGTGCTCAAGCAGGTCCTGCTCGACTACCTGGCCAGGGACGGCGTCGCGCACGCGCTGGACATGTTCACCGTGGCCAAGCGCGACTTCCTGCAAACCCTGGACGACGTCGTGCTGCGACCGCGCGGACTCGACTACAAGGTCGTGTTCCCCGGCCCCGGCGGTGCCAACGCGGTCGAGGCGGCGCTCAAGCTCGCCCGCGAGGTGACCGGCCGCCACCAGGTCGTCAGCTTCACCAACTCCTTCCACGGCATGACGTTGGGCGCGCTGGCGGTCAGCGGCAACGCGACCAAGCGCGCCGCGGCGGGCGTGCCGCTGGCGCACACGACCCCGATGCCCTACGACGGGTACCTCGACGGCGCGCTCCCGGATTCCCGCTACCTGGAGCGGATGCTGACCGACTCGGGCAGCGGGCTGGACCGCCCGGCGGCCGTGGTCGTCGAGACCGTGCAGGGCGAGGGAGGCCTGGGGGCCGCGCGCGCCGAGTGGCTGCGGGACCTCGCCGAGCTGTGCCGGCGGCACGGGGTGCTGGTGATCGTCGACGACGTGCAGATGGGCTGCGGCCGCACCGGGGCGTTCTTCAGCTTCGAGGACGCCGGGATCGTGCCGGACGTGGTGTGCCTGTCGAAGTCCATCGGCGGCTACGGCCTGCCGCTGGCCCTCACGCTCATCCGCCGCGACCTCGACGTCTGGGAGCCCGGCGTGCACAACGGCACGTTCCGGGGCGTCAGCCCGGCGTTCGTGACCGGCGCGCAGGCGTTGCGGACCTACTGGAGCGACGACGTGCTGGAGAAGTCCACCAGGGCCAAGGGGGACCGCGTCGCGGCGGCGCTGGAGGACATCGCGGCGGCCCACCGCGGCGCGGGCCTCCGGGTGCGGGGCCGCGGACTCGCCGCTGGCCTGCGGTTCGCCGTTCCCGGAGCGGCGACCGAGGTGTGCGCCGCGGCGTTCCGCGGCGGCCTGCTCGTGGAGACCTCCGGCGCGGCCGACGACGTGGTCAAGCTGCTGCCGCCGCTGACCACGAGCGACGACGAGATCGACGAGGGACTGCGCATCATCCGGACCAGCGTGAGCTCCGTCCTCACGCGGTCACGTCATTGAGGAGAGTGGTTGTGAGCACTGCCATCCCGTCCGTTGACCTGGAGCAGTGGCGGACCGCGTCCGCCGACAAGCGGGCGCACGTCGCCGCCGAGCTGGACGCGGCCCTGCGGAGCACCGGTGTGTTCCTGCTCGACGGGCACGGAGTACCGCGCGAGGTGATCGACGGGTTCCGCGCCAGGGCCAAGGAGTTCTTCGCCCTGCCGCGCGAGGTCAAGGCCCGCTACGCCATCGAGGCCGCCTACGACAGCGGCTGGCTGGAGATGCACCCCGGTGGCGGCGTCGGCGTGCCGAGGGAGGAGGGCGAACCGGCGCCGAGCGCGCCGGACCTGCACGAGTCCTTCTACGCCGCCCCGACCCACCGCACCGGGGACCCGGACCTGGACCGGATCTACTACCCGGCCAACCGCTGGCCCGAGGAGATGCCCGAGCTGAAGGCCGCCGCCGACGCCTACACGGGGCACATGGTGCGGGTCGCCGAGGGGATCAACCAGCTGCTGGCCTCCGTACTGGGGCTGCCGGAGGACTACTTCACCTCCCGCGCGGCCAGGTCGACGTGGACGCAGAACGCGAGCTGGTACCCGTCGCTCAACGCCGTCGGCGGGGTGGCCAGCGGCCAACTCCGCAACGGGCCGCACACCGACCTCGGCACGTTCACCGTCCTGAGCCGCCAGCTCGGCGTCGGCGGCCTCCAGGCGTGGAACGAGGAGGACGGCTGGTTCGCGCCGCCCTACGGCCCGGACTCGCTGATCGTCAACCTCGGCGACCTCATGGAGCAGTGGACCGACGGCCGCTGGCGGGCGCTCAAGCACCGCGTCCTGGCGCCCAGCCCGACAGCTCCGGACGAGGAGCTGCTGTCGCTGGTGTTCTTCTTCGAGACCGACCCGGAGACCGTGGTCGAGCCGCTGGCCGAGCCGATCGGCGGCGGCGCGGGCAAACCGGCGGTGGTCGCGCGCCACGCGGTCCTCGCGAAGCTCGGCGTCGAGATCGAACCCACCACCTGACCGAGGGGAGGACCCTTGAGCAAGATCATCGCGGTCGTGTCCGGCGGGATCGACTCCGTCGTGATGGCGCACCACCTGGCCGAGCGGGACCACCAGCTGCACGTGCTGTCCATCGACTACGGGCAGCGCCACGACAAGGAGCTCGCGTTCGCGCGGGCGGCTGCCGAACGGCTCGGGTTCCCCTACGAGCAGGCGGACCTGGCCACCGTGAAGAGCGTCTTCCGCGGCTCGTCGCTGACGGACCGGGCGGTCGCCGTGCCGAGGGTCGGCGGCCCGACCAACGGCAACCCGAACATCGTCCCCAACCGCAACGCGCTGCTGCTGTCGGTCGCGTTCGCGCTGGCGGTCGTGGAGGACGCCGACGCCGTCGCGTTCGGGGTCATGGCCGACGACGTCGGCCCCTCCGACACCTCCCCGGAGTTCCTGGAGCGGTTCCTGGCGATGGAGCGGGTGGCCACCGCGCGCCCCGACCTCGACCTCCTCGCGCCGCTGATCGCGATGCACAAGATCGACGTGGTGGCGCTGGGGGAGGAGCTCGGGGTGCCGTGGGAGCTGACGTGGACGTGCTTCCGCGGCGAGGAGCTGCACTGCGGGGTGTGCGCGGCCTGCGCCGAACGCCGCGGGGCGTTCCGGGAACTCGGGGTCGACGACCCGACCGGGTACCGCGAGTAGGGACGTTCCAGCCGACCACCGGGCGTGCGCTCGGGGTCACGACACACGAGGAGGTGGTGCCTGGTGGAACCGGAACTCGTGGTCAACGAGATCTTCGGACCCACGGTCCAGGGTGAAGGCCGGTCGATGGGACGCAGGTGCGCGTTCCTCCGGCTCGGCGGGTGCAACCTGTCGTGCCACTGGTGCGACACCCCGTACACCTGGGACTGGCAGGGCGTGAGCGCGAGCGGGGTGAGGTACGACCCCAAGGTGGAGCTGCACCGCAGGACGGTCGCCTCGGTCGCG
Source organism: Umezawaea sp. (assembly GCA_035559015.1). Classification (GTDB taxonomy): domain Bacteria; phylum Actinomycetota; class Actinomycetes; order Mycobacteriales; family Pseudonocardiaceae; genus Umezawaea. The sequence goes on from DATMCA010001296.1 coordinate 5,250, forward strand.
GAGGAGCTGCTGGCCTTCGGGGTCGACATGGTCGTCATCTCCGGCGGTGAGCCGCTGGGCCAGCAGGCGCGGCTCGTGCCGCTGGTCGAGGTCCTCGTGCGCAACGGCGTCGAGATCGAGGTCGAGACGAACGGGACCCACGCGCCGATGTCGGAGCTGGTCGAAGCGGGTGTCCGCTTCAACGTCTCGCCGAAGCTGGCGCACTCGGGCGACCCGGAGAACCGCCGGATCGTCCCGAAGGCGCTGACGAGCCTGGCGACGACGCCGGAGACGATGTTCAAGTTCGTCTGCCGCGACACCGACGACCTCGCCGAGGTCGCGGAGCTGGTGGACCGCTTCGCCATCACGTCGGTGTGGATCATGCCCGAGGGGCAGAGCGGCGACGAGATCGGCAAGCACATGGAGAACCTGGCCGACGAGGTCGTCGACCGGGGCTGGAACCTCACGACCAGGCTGCACACGCTGGTGTGGGGCAAGAAGCGCGCGGTGTGACGGCGGGTGGGGACGGCGACCGCCGCCGTCCCCACCCGAGCGTGCTTGACCAAGTTCGTTCGCGCGTTAATACTTCGTGCGTTAACCAACTTGGACGAGGGAGAACCACATGACCACCGCGACCGGCCTTTCGCTGATCACCCCCACCGTCGAGGAGGGGCGTGAACTGGCCATCAAGCTGGCCCGGAGCACCGTCAAGGCGACGCAACCGGACGCCGAGGTGCGGGGCAGGCTGCGGCCCGTCTACGCCGAGGACCCGTCGGCGCTGGTCGCCATCGCCCACGTGGTCGCGGCGGAGTTCGCTACGATCGCGGCGGCCAACCACTACTGGCGCTAGGACCTCCCATCGCGCACCGCCTGCACGACCAGCCGTGCTTCGACCTGTACACGACCGTGCAGGCGATCCAGCGCGCGTACCGGCCGATGCTGGAGCCGCTCGGCCTCACCTACCCGCAGTACGTCGTGATGCTGGCGCTGTGGGAGGCCGACGGCGTGAGCGTCGTGGAGTTGGGCCGCAGCACGCGACTGGACTCGCCGACCCTCACGCCGCTGCTGAAGCGCTTGCAGGACAAGGGCGTGCTCACGCGGGAGCGGGACGCGGCCGACGAGCGCAGGCTCGTGGTCGCGCTCACCGACGCCGGCCGCGAACTCCGGCGGGCCGCGGCCGACGTCCCCGAGCGGATGGTGTGCGAGGTCGGTCTGTCCGAAGAGGACCTGACCTTGCTGCACCGGCTGTGCGCCGGGATGCGGTCGTCCCTGGAGCGGAACGGCGGGGCGTCCCGGACCTGAGGCGCCCGGCGGTCGGGGGGATTCCCGGCGGCACGGGACCCGCGGTCCTGACGTACCGTCCGGTGACCAGGTTCCGCCCTTGGCCTCCTCAGCGGTGAGGTCGAGCCCGCGAAAGGCAGCAGGCACATGACTGACATCGTCTTCCGTCGCGGTCGGGTCGTGGACCCCGGTTCCGGTCACGACGCGGTCGCGGACGTGCACGTCCGCGACGGTCGGGTCGAGGCGGTCTCCGGTGCGATCGGCCCGGTGGGGGGCGCGATCGAGATCGACGCGGAAGGGCTGGTGGTCGGGCCCGGTTTCGTCGACCTGCACAGCCACGTGCACTCCGTGGCCGGACACCGGTTGCAGGCGATGGACGGCGTGACGACCGCTCTCGACCTCGAAGCGGGGCTCATGCCGCTGCGGCGCGCGTACGCCGACGCGGCGGCGGACGGACGGCCGTTGAACTACGGGTTCTCGGCGTCCTGGGCCGGTGCGCGGGCACGGGTCCTGGCCGGGATCGAGCCCGACGCGAGCCGCGGCGGGATCCTGCCCGTCCTCGGGGTGCCGGCGTGGCAGGCGACCTCCACGCCCGACCAGCTCGACCGGTGGCTGGGCGTGCTGGAGGAGGAACTGGCCGACGGCGCCCTGGGCATCGGCGTGCTGATGGGCTACGCCCCCTACTCCGACCCGGCCGAGTTCACCGCGGTGGCCCGCCTGGCCGCCCGCGCCGGTGTGCCCGCGTTCACCCACGTGCGGGAGATCGTGGAGGCGGATCCGTCGATCCCGATCGACGGCAGCGAGGAGATCGCGGTCGCGGCGGCCGAGACGGGAGCCGCCATGCACCACTGCCACGTGAACAGCACCTCCCGACGGCACGTCGACCGGGTGTTGGCGACCCTGGACAAGGCACGTGCCGCGGGGTCGCGGGTGACGGTGGAGGCCTACCCCTACGGAGCGGGCAGCACCGGTATCGGCGCGTACTTCCTCGAACCGGAACGGCTCGCCCGCTGGGGCATGACCCCCGGCAACATCACGATCCTGCGCACGGGCGAGCGGGTCGCCGACGTGGCGAGGCTGCGGGAGTTGCGCGCCACGGACCCCGGCGCCGCGTGCGTCCTCGAATACCTGGACGAGGACAAGGCCGTCGACCGGGAGCTCCTCCTGCACTCCCTGGCGTTCCCCGACTCGGTCGTGGCCAGCGACGCCATGCCGGTGGTGTGGCCCGACGGGACCAGCGAGAGCTTCGACTGGCCCCTCCCCGCGGGCGGGAGCACCCACCCGAGGACGGCGGGCACGTTCGCCAAGTCGCTGCGGCTCATGGTCCGCGAGACGGCGACCTGGACCTGGTCGGAAGCGTTCCGCCGGTGCTCCTACCTCCCCGCGCGCGTCCTGGACGACGTGGCTCCCTCGATGCGCGCGAAGGGGAGGCTCGCGCCCGGCTCGGACGCCGACATCGTCGTGCTGAACCCGGAGTCGATCACGGACAACGCCACCTACTTCGACTCTCTGCGGCCCTCGACCGGGGTCCGGCACCTCGTGGTGGGCGGCACCCTGGTGGTCCGCGACGGCGTGCTCGACCCGACGGCGTTCCCCGGCAGGGCCGTGCGCGGCGAGCCCGCGTAGGGGACGGCTCCCGCGAGATCACCCGGGTCGACGCCAGTCGGGGGAGCGGCCCAGGGCGGTGAGGATCCGGTGCAGCGGGTCCGCGTCGGCGCTCGTGGCGACGCCGGGGCCGAACGGCGCGCCGGGTTCCAGGCGGCTGTCGCCGTTCGGCACCGCGAGCGCGAGTCGCAGGGCCGGTTCGGCCAATTCCGGGGCCAGGTGGTAGTCGACGTCCAGTGACCGCGCCACGTCCCAGCCGTGCACCACGTGGTCGATCAGGTGGAAGCCGATCGCCAGGGCCGCGGGGAAGTGCGACACCGGCCGGAACTCCGGCAGGTGGAACTCCCTGTCCGGTGTGCCCGGCTCCGCGAAGGCGGCGAGGACGTCCTCGGCGGCGTCGGCGTGGTCGGTCGCCGGGTCCTGGCCGACGGGGCCGACCCGCCACGCCGTGGGGTCGCCCCCTCGGCCACGGGCCGCGGCGGCGAAGCCGTGGTGCTGGGCGGTCATGTGGGCGAGCAGGTCGGCGAGCGTCCACTCGGCACAGGGGGTGGGGCGGGTCAGGTCGTCAGGCTTGACCAGGGAGACGACGGCGATGGCGGCGCGCACCGCGGTGCGGTGGTGCCCGAGCAGCTCGGTGATGGGCATGTGCTTACGATAGGCACCTGCTTACTATTGGGTCAAGGTCGTTACGATGCCGACCATGGATGGCCCGCGACAGGATCTCGCGGCGATGATCGCGCCGCTGCAACGGGCGCTGGTCGCCGCCGAGCAGCCGGTGCTGCGCGCGCACGAGCTGAGCATGTGGGGCTATGTCGTGCTCACCGCCCTGGACGGCGAGCCGGTGCGCACCCAGGCCGCGCTCGCGGAGTTCATCGGCGCGGACAAGAGCCGCATCATCGGCGTGCTGGACGAACTGGAGGCCGGCGGTCTGCTGCGGCGCACGCGGGACCCGGCCGACCGGCGTGCCCGGTTCGTCGCCATCACCGACGAGGGCCGCCGCAAGCGCCTCGCGGTCCAGGCCGATATCCAGCACAACGAGGACCGCCTGCTCGGACGCCTCCGCGCCGCCGACCGGACGGCGTTCCTGCGCGCGCTGGCCGTGCTCTCCGCACTGCCCGCCACCGAGATCACCGGCGAGTGAACCTCGGCCCTACGCGGTGCTCGACCTCGGGCAGGACCGGAGCCCCGCTCTCCCTTTCGGGCTCCGACGGGGGAGAGCGGTGCGTCCGTCCACACAGGACCGCGTTCGATCAGCTCGCGAGCTGCGAGCGGTGCACGCCCATCGTTTCGCAGAGCCACCCGAGGTGGCTGCTCAGGTCCTGGAAGAGGGAGTGGTACTCGCCGGTCTCCACGTCCTGACCGCCTCCGCTGGTGACGGCGGCCAGCCGCCACCCGCCGGGGGTCCGCACGAGACCCGGTCCACCCGAGTCGCCCGCGGCGACGCCGCGGTCCCGGTCCCGCACGCACAGCAGTTGGCGGTCCG
>DATMCA010001297.1:0-5317 GCA_035559015.1 Umezawaea sp.
CACCCGCATGGGCCTGCGCCCGTTCGTCGACAACCTGTCCTTCACCAGCTTCGACCTGCGCGGGCTGCTGCGCGACCGACCGGCCCTGGTGCGGGACGGGCTGCGCGAGGTCGTCGCCCTGACCGGGCAGGGCGTGCTCCGGCCCGCGCCGCTGCGGGTGTTCCACCCGTCGCAGACCCGCGCCGCGATGCGCCACCTGGCTTCCGCCGCGCACATCGGCAAGGTCGTGGTGGCCATGTCCGAGCGCGACGCCGACGTCACCGGACCGCTTCCCGACGCCGAGCCGGGAACCTGGCTCGTCACGGGCGGGCTGGGCGGCTTCGGGATCGCCGCCGCCGAACACCTCGCGCGCACCGGGGTGCGGAGCCTGGTCCTGGTCGGCAGGTCCGGCGCGAGCACCCCGGAGTCCGCCGCGCGCGTGGCGGACCTGCGCGCCCAGGGCGTCGACGTGGTGGTCGACACCGTCGACGTCAGCTCCTCCGACGCCGTGACCGAGCTGGTGGACGGGATCGGCCGGGACCTGCGGGGCGTCCTGCACTGCGCGATGGTCCTCGACGACGCCCCGCTGCCCGCCCTCACCCCGTCGCGGATCCGGGACGTGCTCCTGCCCAAGGTCGCCGGGGCGTGGAACCTGCACCGGGCCACCCGAGGGCTCGACCTCGCCGAGTTCGTCCTGTTCTCCTCGGCGGCCTCCTTCATCGGCAACCGGGGCCAAGCGCACTACGCCGCCGCGAACGCCTTCCTCGACCACCTCGCCCACCACCGCCGAGCCCTCGGGCTGCCCGCGCTGGCGGTGAACTGGGGGGTGATCTCCGACAGCGGCTACGTGGCGCGAAGCCGGGAAGTGTCCAGGCTGGTCTCGGCGACCGGCATGGAGGGCATGACCTCCGCCGCGGCGCTGACCGAGCTGACCGACCTGCGCCGCGGCGCCCCGGCCCAGGTCGGCGTGCTCCCGGTGAACTGGCCGAAGTTCTTCGCCCACTACGAGTTCGACGCCGAGGCCCGACTGCGCTACAGCGACGTCGCGGCGTCGGCCGACTCCGAAGCCGTCGAGGCCCAGGAGTCGGCCGATGCCCCACCGCACGAGGTGATCGCGGCCCGGCTGGCCGCCAGGGTCGCCACCGTGCTCGGCATGCCGGTCAGCGCGCTGGACACCACCCGGCCGCTGATGGCCTACCTCGATTCGCTGCTCGCGGTGGAGATCGTCTCGTGGATCGAGCGGGAGGTGGGCGTCAAGGTGACGATCATGGAGCTGATGAACGGCCCGAGCGTCGACGAACTCGCGGCCAGGCTGGCGACCGCCGCCCCGATCGCGACGGGGAGGTGAACGGGGGCATGGTGCCGAACGAGTGGGTCGACCGCTACCGCGAGCAGGGTTTCCTGCACGTGCCCGGAGTGCTCACCGCCGACGAGACGGCCAAGTTCCTCGACGCCGCCGAGCAGGCGCTGGTCGAGCACGAGACGGTGAAGTGGGACCTCGGCGCGGGCCACGTCGCCTTCGACTGGGTGCCGGACGTCGACCAGCGCAGCCCCGTGCTGCGGCGACTCGCGCTGCACCCGCGGGTCACCGAGATCGCCACGGCGCTCACGGGCGGGCGGCTGCGCCTGTTCAAGAGCGAACTGCTGCGGAAGCGCCCGGCGGGCGAGATGGTCATCACGCCCGCCCACGACGACCGCAAGACGTGGCCGTTCACGGGCTCCCCCGCCCCGGTGACGGCGTGGGTCGCGCTGGTCGACGTGCCGGTGGAACGCGGGTGCATGTCGTTCATCCCCGGCTCCCACCTCAGGTCGCCGGCCGCCGAGGCCGACCAGGACCGGGCGGACGTGTACCCGCTGTCCTACTGGCCGGAACTGGCCGCCATGCCCAGGATCACCGTCCCCCTGCTCGCCGGAGACGTGACCTTCCACCACGACCGCACGATCCACCTCGCGGGCGCGAACAGGACCGAGGTCACCCGCATCGCCCAGACGACGGTCTACATGCCCGAGTCGGCGACGTTCCGACACAGCAAGTACTACGCGGGCTGGGTCGGCACCACCGACCCCGACCTCGGCGGCCTCCAACCCGGCCAACCCCTCGACGGCCCCCGCTTCCCGACCGTGTGACCCTGTGTCGCTCGGCAGGGTCGGCGGGCTGGTGAGCGGTCGCCAGCCTCGACTGACCGGCCCACCGCCGTGTTCTGCGCCACCGACCTGCCGGCGCTGGGGCTGATGCAGGTGGTGCCGGGTGACTTAGCCGTCGTCGGCTACGACGGTGCAGGCGCCGCCGTGTCCTTGACCTGAGGGATGGGCTCCGGGGCTCTCACCTGGTTGCCCGGCGGTCATTCCGTGCCGCGCGGCGTGTAGAGCATGACCCAGTGATCCCTGTCGGGGTCGTGGAGCATCTCGATGTCGAAGCCCAGCCAGCCACGGGTGGGGTGGCGCATGAGCTTCACCGCCGACCGCCAGGCACCGACCTCACCTCGTTCCCAGTGGTCGCGAAAGCTCGCGCTGCTCGCCGTCAGCTCGACGAACAGGGAACGGAGGTAGTCATCGCCCGGATACCGGCTCAGTGCCGTGCGGAATTCCGCTGCGGCAACCCTGGTGAACAGCTCGGCGCCGTCTTCGCCGAGCAGGTCCGGAAGCATCGTGGCGGTGAAGGCCTGGTAGACGATGTTGCGCCCGTATCGGCCCGTGGCCGAGAGCGGTCCGAGCAGTTCGGCAGCGGCCGCGTTGCGGCCCAGCAGGTCCAAGCGGCCGTCGTGCACGGTGACCGGCATCGTGTCGTCGAGACCGCGCAGCAGCCGCCGCAGTCCCGGGCGGATCACCGCCTCCGGCGACTCGGGCTCGGGTGGTGACTCGCCGCCGAGCCGGAACAGATGATCTCGTTCGGCGGGCGACAGCCCGAACGCTCGGGCCAGCGCGGCGAGGATCTCACGCGATGGACGCGGTGCCTTGCCCTGTTCGAGGCGGGTGTAGTAGTCCACGGAGATCCCGGCGACGTCCGCCAGCTCCTGACGTCGCAGCCCCGGCACCCGCCGCTGTGACGCTCGCACGCTGCCCGGCAGCTCTGGCGGGGCCATCGCCGCGCGGCACCGGCGCAGGTATTCCCCGAACTCCGGCCGTTCGCTGCTGCCCACGCGCTTCAGTATGCCTTCGGTCGTGTGCGAGGGATGCCGCGCTGCGTAGCCCTGCCGATACCAGGCTCGAGCGGGTCTTCCTCGATCATCCGGCCTCCTACAGGTTCATGTCATCGAAGGAACGCAGGTCGCACGATCACCGCACGGATCACCACCGGAGAACCAAGGAACCGACCCATGACCGCAGCAACCCGGACCATCGTCATGACCGGCGCCACCAGGGGGATCGGCCTCGAAGCGGCGAAGGACCTCCTTCGGCGCAGTCCCGAAACCCACCTCGTGATCCTCGGGCGCGAGTCCTCGACAGCTCGAGCCCTGTCGTCCCTGCGAACCGGCTCTCCGCACGTCTCGGCCATCGGCGTGGACCTCGCCAACAAGGCCAGCATCCACGCCGCGGCCGCGGAGGTGGAAGACCTCCTGGACGCGGGCGAGCTGCCTCCGCTGGTCGGCATCGCCTGCAACGCCGGCGTGCACCTCTCGAATGCCCTGCGCACCAGCGACGACGGGTACGAACTGACCTTCGCCGTGAACGTCCTGGCGACCCACCTTCTGCTCCGACGACTCCAACCCCACCTGCGGGCTCCCGCGCGCGTCGTCGTCACCGTCAGCGACGCTCACTTCGGCGACCTCCGGCACACCGGCGGCACCATGCCCGCACCCCGTTGGAAAGGACCGGAGGTCCTCTCCCGGCCCGGCGCGTTCGACGGTTCCGAGAGGGTTCGCTCCGGCGGGCGCCGCGCCTACACCACGAGCAAGCTCGCAGCGATCTACCTCGTCCACGAATGGGCCCGCCGCCTGCCCGACGGGATCGACATCCTCGCCTACAACCCGAGCCTCGTCACCGGCACCGGACTCGCCGAGGAAGCGGGCGGCCCGTTGCCGTTCTTGATGAAATGGATCATCCCGATCCTCGAAGCCACACCCCTCGTCGACACCGCACCGACCGCTGGTCGCAAGCTCGCCGACGTCATCCTCGCGACGTCCTCCGCACCGACCGGGTCCTACCTCCACCGCACCAAGACCATGCGATCGTCCGCCGAGTCCTACGACACCGACCGCGAAGAAGCCCTCTGGGACTGGATGGAGCAGCAAAGCTGACATCGCGGATCCCGGACATGGTCGCCCTCAGACAAGCGGCGCCGCCAATGGTATTGCAACAGATCAGCCAGGAGCAGCAGCCATGCCGGACCGACTCCACGTACTCACCACCATCTACCAATCGGATCGAGCCGACCGGGCCACCACCCAAACCGTGAGCCTCGCGACGATCGGCGTCGCCACGACCTACCTCATCGGCACGATCGCTGGGTCGCCATCCCCGCGACGTTCTACCTGATCCTGCTCATCCCGATCACCTTCGCCTGGCGAGGCAGCACCACGAACCTCAACATCCGCGTTCGCTGAGCCGTGTGCCGGGAAAGCCGTTCGTGCGGGCGGCGGCGACCACCACGAGGAACACCGGGGCCAGGAGCAGCAGCACGATCCACGGGAACGACATGGGGCCGAGGTTGGTCAACAGGAGCCCGCCTACGACGCCGCCGCCCGCCATCGCCACGTTCCACACCGTGACCAGCATCGACTGGGCGGTGTCCGCGTGCTCGCCACCCGCCACGCTGACACCGGTCTGCAGGAGCGTCGGCACGCCGCCCCAGCCCAGGCCCCACAGCGTGGCCGCGGCATACACCAGCAGGTCGCTCTGCCTAGTGCGTTGGCCACGAACGTTCACCGGGTTGGCGACACGCCGGACAAGGTCCTGGACCCCGACCCGTGTTGATCTCACCGTCGACAGCGACGACACCGCTGTCGAGGGTGAGGAACACCGATGGCCGACCCGGTCAAAGCACGACGGTTAACGAGGACGAGGGCCGCACGCTGCTGCGGATCACTCGCCGTGGCAAGCACGAGTCGATCCGGGTGCGGCGGGCGACGATCATCATGGCCTCGGCCTCGGGAACCCCGGTGCCCTCGATCGCCCGCCTGCTCGCCGCGCACGAGGACACCGTCCGCGACGTGATCCACGCCTTCAACGAGCGGGGGCTGGCCGCGCTGGACCCTCGATGGGCGGGAGGCCGTCCCCGCCTGATCAGCCCCGATGACGAACTGTTCATCGTGGCGACGGCCACCACCCGGCCCAGCAAGCTAGGCAAGCCCTTCACCCGGTGGAGCGTGCGCAAGCTAGTGCGGCACCGGCGTCCCGG
>DATMCA010001298.1:0-4997 GCA_035559015.1 Umezawaea sp.
GTACCGATCCATGAGTGTTCTCCTTGCGACGCCGGGCGTCTAGTTAGTTTCAGGCCATCCGGTATGGTGATGCAGAACCGCCGAGGAGCCTGGTGCAGAAAGCTTGTACAGCGGGTTCGGGTGGAGAGCGCGCGGAAAAGGACACGCCTCACGGCGGATACCTCGCCGCGTGGTCGACTCTAAATTCCGGCGTTCACACCGCTGCTCGACGTCGTCGCCCAATGTGATTGAGCGTTTGCGGAAGCCGGTCGCGCAGCAAATCCAGGGGCACGTTGTCTGTGCCGGGGATGTGCGCGGACTCGAAGTCGGCTGGGGTGTGCACGTTGATCAGCCGCGGCGCGTGGCCGGTGGTGATCAGGTGCCGCAGGGCGAGGATCCGTCGAGGACGGCTGGGGTGCTGGTGGGCGGGGTCATGCGCTGACGTGCTCCTGTCAGTTTCCGGAGACGATGGGCAGGCCGGCGTCGGCGGCGGCCGCGTAGGCGTCGTCGACGTGCACCACCTGACGACCGGCGCGCCGCAGGAGGCTGGAGGCGGCCGCGGCGCGGTAACCGGAGCCGCAGTGCACCCACACCGTGCCGGCGGGCACGTCGGCGAGCCGCTGCGGCAGGTCGGGCAGCGGTATGTGCACAGCGCCGTCGATGTGGTCGGTGCGCCACTCGTTGCCCATCCGCACGTCGAGCACCACGTCCGCGGCGGGCAGCTCGTCCGGCGCGGTGCCGGTGCGGGCGGCGACGAGGTCGGCGAAGGTGGCGGTGATGAGCTGGGCCAGGCGGGTGTCGTCGCCGCCGGCCCACTGCTCGGGGCTGCCGGTGGCCGCGGCGGCGGGTCGGTCGATGCCGATACGGGCCAGTTCCCGCTGCGCGTCGGCGACCTGCTGTGCGCTGTCGCCGAGCAGGGTGATCGGCGCGCCCCACGGGGCCATCCAGCCCAGCCAGGTCGCCATCGGCCCGTCCAGGCCGAAGCTCAGCGTGCCGGTCAGGTGCCGGTGCGCGAACGCCTTGCGCGAGCGCAGGTCGACCACCCATTCACCCGCCGCGATCCGGGTCGCGAGCTCGGCCGGGTCAGCGACGGTCACGGGAGTGAGGTCGATCAGATCGGCGCCAGCAGTGTTCCGCGCACCCATGTGCGCGTAATACGCCGGGTACGCGTCCAGACCGGCGAGGGTCTGGGTGACGAAGTCATCGGTCTCCAGGCGCAGCGCCGGATTCGCGGTGCGTTCCCGGCCGATGGTCGACTCGGGTGCGTCGGACTGCGTCGCGGAGCAGAAGCTGCCGAAACCGTGGGTCGGCCACACCTGCGCACCGTCGGGCAGCAGGTCGGCCAGCCGCCGCACCGACGCGTGCTGATGCTCGGCCAGAGTGTGGGCGTGCTCCTTCCCGAGCAGATCGGTGCGCCCGGTGGTGCCGAACAGCAAAGAGCCGCCGGTGAACACCCCGACCGGACCGTCGTCACCGTCCAGTACGTACGAAAGGTGGTTGAACGTGTGCCCCGGCGTAGCCACGACCCGGAGCCGCATCCGCGCCGACACCGTGATCTCGTCGCCGTCGCTCACCGGTCGCCACTCGAAGCCGACCTTGTCATCCGCGGCGACCAGATACGCCGCGCCGGTCACCTTCGCGAGGGCGAGGCCCCCGGAGACGTAGTCGTTGTGCAGGTGCGTCTCGGCGACCTGCGTGATCCGCACGCCGAGCCGGCCCGCCAAGGCCAGGATCCGGTCGATGTCGCGCTGCGGATCGACCACGACCGCGACCTGCCCGTCGTGGGCCAGGTAGCTGCGGTCACCCAACGATGAGGTCTGCATGACCTCCACGCTCAGCTCGGTCACTGCATCAATCTCCTCTTCCTGAGTCGGGGTTGAGTTCGGCGGCCGGTCTCATCGGGTGTCCGGCCCACGCCGCCATGCCTCGGTGCCGCCGGCCAGGGACAGCACGCGGGCACCGGCCGCGGCAAGCGCCAGGATCGCGCTGCGGGCACCGGAGTGCCACACCGTCACCACGTCTGGCCCGGCGTACCGGGCCGCCACCGCCGGCAAATCGTCCAGCGGCAGCACTCAGCCGGACGGCAGGCGCAGTCGGACCAGCCAAATCAGTCGATGACGGCGATGGCCTCGATCTCGACGAGGAGGTCGGGGGTGAACAGTGCGGCGACGCCGATGAGTGTGCCTGGCGCGAGCAGGGTGACCCCGAGTTTCGCGCAGGCGCGGGCACGGCCTTCTTGGACCAGGGGCATCTTGTCGAGGCTCCAGCCGGCAATGTAGGTGGTTAGTTTCACGACGTTGTCGAAGGTGCCGCCGGCCTCGGCGACGGCAGCGGCGACGTTGAGGTAACACTGTTCCACCTGCGCGGCAAGGTCGCCCTTGCCGACCAGAGCTCGGTCGGCGTCCCAGGCGACCTGGCCGGCCATAAACACAAGCTTCGACCCGGTGGCGATCGCCACCTGCCGGAAGAAGTCGACCTTTGGCAGCGCTTCGGGGTTGGTCAGGGTGACAGCCATGCTGACTCCTTATTGCTGTTGTCGTGCTGTCGGTTGTGGGAGCTCATTGGTTTGGATACGGCATCGCCAACCGATCTCCGTGGACACGCTGCGCAGGAAGCTCCACTTCGGTGCCGCCCGCTCCTGGCTGGTCACGCAGGACTACGTGAACGGCTCTTGGTGATGAACCGGTGGATGGCCTCGTTGGCGTGGTCCTGAAATGTCGGGTCGGCCAGGTCGGGGAAGATGTCCGCTTGGTTGACCAAGGGGCCGGTGACCTTGTTGTTTGGGCTGCCGTAGAACACGCCGCTGGACAGGGTCGGGTCGGTGACGCCGTCGACCAGTCGCTTGGCGCCCACTTCGAGTTTGTGGGTGATACCCAGGACGGGCACGACGTATCTGGCCGCTAGGCGCAGCGGCAATATGAAGTTGTTGGGGGCTTCGGTGCCGGTGGTGTTGCCCGGGCTCACGGTGATGAATCGGCGGTCGGGGTGTCGGCGGGCCAGGTAGGCCATCCAGAGGGCCCCGATGTACTTGACTTGCCCGTAGGCCAAACCGACGTCCCTTTTGTGGTCGGCGAAATAGGTGCCGTCGATGACAGTGGCGAGCTCGTCGGCGGAGTTTGAGGCGAACGATGGCCGTTTCATCAGCATGTACGGGACTCCCCTGGCTGCTTCGCTTCCGGCCAGGACCGCCACCTCGCCAAGCCGGTTCTCACTCAGGAGCGCCTCGAGGAGGACGACGTGGCCAAGAACGTTCGACGCGAACACGTGAGTGACCCCGTCGGCGGTCAAGTCCAGGGGCGTCTTGCCGCCGATTCCACCGGCGTTCATGACCAGCGCGTCGATCGATCCGTTGATGCCCGCCAGGCCGGCACGGACCGATCCCGGATCGGCAACGTCCATGAGAACGATGTCGAAGATGGACCGGCCGGTCGCGGCTTCGAGTTCGGCCTTTGCCGTTGTCGCCCGATCTTGGTTCCGGCACGCCAGGTAGATGCGGGCCGTCTCGGGACGCAATGCCAGCTGCCTGGCCACATCCTTGCCGATCCCGGCGTTGGCGCCCGTGATCAGCACCGTCTTTCCGGGGAGTGTGCTCATTGGGTTTCCCTCTCATCTTCTATGGGACTCGGCAGGCTCGACGGCTCTTGTCGAGTCGCGTCCGCCGGCGTTCCCGGGTCGCCATAGACCCGTATTGGGCCGACGAGCACTGCGAGTCGCCGCTCTCGGACCATGACGGCATCGAACTCGTCCCAGTCGTCGTGCTGACCACCGGCAGCGATGAAGATGGCCCGACAGTCAGGGGCATGGCTGAAGTTCATCGATCCAGCGGTCGACGCGATCGCCTTCGCGTCTCATGAGCTCGGGTGAGGCGGTGGCATGGGCGAGGACCGCGGACCCCTGGTAGGAGGTGATCATCTCGACAGCGAGCTCATGGGCGTCGCTACGTCCCATTTCCTGGAACTGCTGCTCGGTCCCGCCGATCAGGGCTTGCATCAACTTGGCCGAATTCGGCTCTGGGCCCGTCACGCGTTTGGAGAGCTCTGTACACAGAGAACCGATGGGACAGCCCCGCTGCGCAATTATCTCGGCCTTGTCCGAAAGCGATCTGAACAGTGCCTTGAGTCGATCGGCCGGAGTGTCATACCGCTGCGCCAGAGCCGCGTGAGTTGCCTCGATCTCTCCTATCCGCAGGGAAACGACAGCATCAACGATGTCGTCCTTCGTCTTGAAGTAGTAGTACACGTTGCCCGCGGGAACGTCGGCAGCACCAGCGATGTCGGCGATCGTCGTCCGCTCCACTCCCCGCTCGTAGAACAACCGAGAAGCGGCATCGATCAGTCGATCCGGCTTCGCTGGGCGCTCCTGTGCGCGCGATCCACGGCCCTCAGCCATCGCGTCAGTCACCTCCCTCACCACCCAGATGATGGTGTGTTAGTCAGCTAACTAACACCCTACACGCTTCTCTCGCCAGAGGAAGGAGTTAGTTAGCCGACTAACGCACCACGGGCGTTCACCCGACCGCGATCGTCCAAGATCCCGTCGACGTCGACCAGCCGAGCGAACGCCTCCCGGATCGCCCCGAGCGCCGACTTGGCAGCCCGACAAGATCGTCCTGTACCGTGCCAGAACCCGGAGCTGTAGCCGTGACCTGGCGTTTCGTCACCAGCGACACCCCGGCATGATCACCTGCCGTGGCGTTCCGTCTTTTGCACTTCCTCACAGTTCGGGTGCTCGGATAGCTGATGTTGCTCGCTGGAAACAGGACCGTGCCAATCCCAGAGGGGCTGGCGCTGAGGGGCTGGCGCTGCGGCACCAGGTCGCCGCAACGGCGGTGTCCCTCAACGTGTGCGACGGCGTCCTGCGGCTGTCCGGCGACGACGACGTCAAGGCGGTCGAGGTGGCTCTCGACCCGACCGCGTACCGGTTCCGCCGCGGCCACCGGCTGCGGGTCCAGGTCTCGGGAGGCGCGTTCCCCCGTTTCGCCCGCAACCACGGCACCGGCGACGCCACGGCCGACGCGG
>DATMCA010001299.1:0-9284 GCA_035559015.1 Umezawaea sp.
GCCGGGGTGGACCACGAGGGGCATGATGCTCCGGTGAGTCTGTCCAGTCAGCTCGACGGTGGTGCGCTCGGCGCCTGGTTCGCGAGCCGCTTCCCCGGTACCGAGCGCCTGGCGCAGTCGATCACGACGGCCGCGCTGCGGGTCGATCCCGTGCGGCCCGTGGAACCCGTCGAGCCGGAGCACTGGGCCGAGGTGGGTGGCGCGTTCCGCGCGCGGCTGGCGCTGTTGGTGGACGGTGCTCCTCCATACAACGCGCTGCTCGGGCTGGTCCGGGCGGGTCTGGTGTCGCGTGAGTGGGCCGACCGGACGGCGGCGTCGTTCCCCGCGCACCGCGGCCTGGACGCCTGTCGGGCCGAGCGCGCGCTGGAGTGGCGGCCCGCTCCCGGCGGGTGGGTCGACCTGGCCGGCCCGGTGGAGGAGTCGCCGTCGACCCGCCACGAGCCCGTGCTGACGGAGTTCTTCGGCCGTCTGGTCCGCTACCTCGACGGGCACGCGGCGGCGGGCATCCTCGGCACGCCCAACGTGGAGGCCGGGTTCGCGCGGATGTGCGCGCTGCTCGCGGGCTGGGCGGCCGACGAACTGCCGGAGAAGCTCGCCGCACTGCACGCAAGCGAGGACTACACGGTGGACGACCTGTGGGACCTGCCGGAGGAGGCAGTGGTCGTCGAACTGGCGGAGCTGGCCGAACGGCTCCGGCAGAACCAGGGCGATCCGCGCGACCGGCCGCTGGAGCAGTGGCGCGGCTGGGGCCACGACTACGCCGAACCGGCCGGACCGGCGGCGCTCAAGCGGGCCGGCACGGGGCAGGCGGGCAGCGGACTGCCCGCCGGGGTGTGGGGCGTGTCCGCGCCCGTGCTGGTCCCCCGCTGGGCCGAGGCCGACCTGCTGGTCGGCTCCCGGCTGCTGGACGTGGGGATGTCCGCCGACTTCGACGAACCCGACCGCGTGGCTCGCGGGCTGTGGCGGCTGGCGGCCTACACGTGGCTGGACACCACCGACCGCTACCGCGTCCACGCGGTCGGCTTCTACCTGGCCCGCCACGGCCTGCACGTCACCTGGGACGCCACCACGTTCACCCGTGCCCTGCTGGGCTCGGCCAAGGGCGTCGACTCGGCGCGCAGGGAGTTCCTCCGCCTGGCCCGCAAGGTGATCCCCGCCGAGGGCGCCCACCCGCCGAACACCGGCCGCAAGGTCCCGATCCCCTGGCGGCCCCGCGCCTGACGGGACCACCACCGGCGGGACCGGGCCGCGTCGGCACGCGGGTCACGCTCGTCGGCCTCGAAGCGGCGCCGCCAGTAGCGCGACTACCCCGCGGGCGTCCAGTCGAGGGCGGAGGTCGCCGTCGCGGCGAGGTCGGTGAGCAGGCGGACGTTGGCCGCGAGCCCGAACGCGGGCGGCAGGAAGAGCACGACCTCGTCGGCCACGGCCAAGCCGGGGTCGGCGCGGACGGCCTCGGCGACCTCGTCGGGCGTGCCGTGGAAGACCGGGCTGATGCGGAGCCCGGCCGGGAGGGTGCCCGTGACGACCGGTTCCAGCGCCCCCTTCGGGCGGGAGGCGTGCATGCCCTCGGTGCGGCGCTGCTCGTCGTAGGCCGCGTAGGTCTCCCGCAGGTCGGCGGTGGTGCCGGGCAGGATCGACGCCGCCACCGCGACCGGAGGTGGTGCGGTGCCGTGCGCCTCCCTCCAGGCGGTCCGGTAGGCGGTGATGATCCGCGCCTGGTACTCGCCGAACGTCTCGCCCTCGGCCAGGTCGTGCAGCACGGTCCCGGTGATCAGCCCGATCCCGAGTTCCGCGGCCCGCAACGCTGAGCCGAGGCTCGCCGCGCCCTGCCGGATCCGTGACCGCAATCCCGGGCTGTGCGGCGTGACCCTCAGCTCGGTGCCGACCGGAGCGCCCTGGCCGGGGCCGTCGACGGTGTGCAGCACCTCGCCACCCACCGCGGCCAGGAACCGCCGCTGCCTGCGCTCGGCCTCCGCGCGCGGGTCGGTGTCGACCGCGCCGAAGACCGCGTCGAACGCGGCGTTGGCCCCGGTGGCGACGGCCAGTTCGAGGCGTCGCCCGCCGACCAGCAGGTCCGTCGTGCCCGCCGCCTCGGCCAGCAGGACCGGGTCCTGGTACCGCATCGGCAGGACGGCCGTCCCCAGCGTGATCCGGTCGGTGTGCTGGCCGACGGCGGAGAGGAACGGCAGCGGCGAGGACAGGTAGTGGTCGAAGTGCCGCTGGTAGACCCACCCGGACTGGTACCCGAGCGCCTCGGCGGCCTGGAACAGCTCGACCCCGTCCCGCAGCCCCCGCTCCGGGCCGCCGTCGTCGCTGAACGACACGCGGGTGTTGAAGCCGAGCCGGCGCTTCGGGCGGAACGTCGACGCCGGACGGGTCACGGACTGGGCGGCGGTCATGCGAGTCCTCCTGCGCCGACCGGGATCGAGTCGACGAGCGCGCGGGTGTAGGGCTGTCGGGGGTGGTCGAGGACGGTCCTGACGTCACCGCTCTCCACGATCCGGCCCCGGTGCATCACGGAGACGGTGTGCGCGAGCTGCCGCACCAGCGCCAGGTCGTGGGAGACGAACACGTAGGTGAGGCCCAGTTCCGCCTGCAACGTCAGCAGGACCTCGACGATGCCCGCCTGGACGCTGACGTCGAGCGCCGAGGTCGGCTCGTCGAGCACGATCACGTCCGGGCGCAGCACGAGTGACCGGGCCAGCGCGACGCGTTGTCGCTGACCGCCGGAGAGGGCGGCGGGTTTGCGGGAGAGCAGGTGCTCGCCCAGGCCCACGGAGTCGAGCGCTTCGCGGACGCGGGCGGCCCGCTCCCGGCGGGTGCCGATCCGGTAGCGGTCGAGCGACTCCCCCACCAGGCGGTTGACCGTCCACGTGGGATCGAGAGACGTGAAGGGGTTCTGGTAGACCAGTTGCAGGTGGCGGCGGAGCGAGCGCAACGACCCGTGCGACCGGCCCGCGACCTCCTCGCCCGCCACGGTGATGCCGCCTCGGTCGGGTTCCTCCAGGCCGAGCAGCAGGCGGATGGTGGTCGTCTTGCCCGAGCCGGATTCGCCGACCAGCGCGTGGGTGGTGCCAGGCTCCACGCTGAACGACACTTCGTCCACGGCGACCAGCGGGCGGCCGTCGACCGTGAACGTCTTGGTCACCCCGCTGACCTCGATCTTGGGCCTGCCGGGTGCGCCCGCCGGTCGGTCGCGCAGGTGCCGGTAGCGGTCGGGGTTGAGCGCGGGCACGTCGGCGTGCAGGCTGCGGGCGTACTCCGAGGTGGGCGACGAGAACACCGCCGTCGTGGTGCCCGACTCCTGCACCACGCCGTCCTTGAGGACGACCAGGGTGTCGGCGCGCTCCGCGGCGATCGCCAGGTCGTGGGTGATCAGGAGCAGGCTGATGCCCAGGTCCCGCCGCAGGTCCGACAGCAGGTCGAGGATGCGCTTCTGGATGGTGACGTCGAGCGCGGAGGTCGGTTCGTCGGCGACGATCAACGCGGGTCGCGGCAGCACCGCGAGTCCGATGAGGACCCGCTGGAGCATGCCCCCGGACAGCTGGTGCGGGTAGGAGTCGTAGACGCGGCGGGGGTCGTCGAGCCCGACCCGCGCGAACGTGTCGAGCACCAGGTCCACGTGGTCGCCCGGCTCGCCGAGGAGCGCGGCGGCCTCCCTGGCCTGCGAGCCGACGGTCCGCACGGGGTTGAGCGAGTTGCCGGGGTCCTGCGGCACGAAACCGACGCGCCTGCCGCGCAACGGCCGGAAGCGCCGTTCCGGCAGGGACAGGACGTCCTGGCCGTCGAACTCCACCAGGCCCGTCGCGCGCCCGGTCCCCAGGCGGAGGACGGCGCGGGCGATGGTCGACTTGCCGGAGCCCGACTCGCCGATGAGCGCCAGGCTCCCACCGCGCCGAAGGGCGAAGCCCACGTCGGTGACGACCTGGTTGTCGCCGTAGGAGACGGACAGGCCTTCGACCCGCAGCAGGGTGTCCGCGGTCGGCGGTGCCGGGGTCTCGACCCGGTCGAGGGTCAGTCGGTCTTGCGGAGCCATCGGCTGATCCTGTTCACGGAGAGGACGGTGGCGATCGTGACGAGCGCCGGGGCGTAGACCAGCCACTGCGCCAGGGGGTAGTCCTTGCCGATCGAGATCAGCAGGCCCCAGTCCGAGGCGGGCGGCGGGTCGCCGTACCCGAGGAACGCGAGCCCGGCGATGATCAGGATCGACAGCCCGAACTGGAGCACCGCGAGCATCAGCACCGAGCGGGAGGCGTTCGGCAGCACGTGCCGCACGAGGATGTGCCACCGCGACCCGCCCTGGAGGTAGGACGCCTCCACGAAGACCGCGCGGCGGGTCTTGAGCACCTCCGACCTCATGACCCTGGCGAAGACGCCCACCGCCGAGACGCCGGTGGCGATGGCGGCGTTGATCGTCTCGAACCCGAGCGAGCTGACGACCACGACCGCGAGCAGGAACGACGGGATCGCCAGCAGCACGTCGACCAGCCGCGCGAGCACGGCGTCGACCCGGCCCCCGACGAACCCGGCGACGAGCCCGATCAACCCGCCGACCAGCACGCCGATGCCCACCGCCACCAGCGCGCTGGTCACCGAGGACGCGGTGCCGTGGACGACGCGGGCGAACAGGTCGCGGCCCAGGTGGTCGGTGCCGAACCAGTGGGCCGTGCTCGGCCCGAGGAACTTGTCCGCCGGGACGCCGCGAGCCGGGTCCTGGCCGGTGAACAGGCCGGGGACGAGGGACCAGAGCAGCACGACGGCCATGACGGCGAACGAGACCGCGACCGTCGGCGGGACCACGGCTGCCGGCCCGCGGCGCGTTACGGGCCGGACGCGGGTGAGGGCGGAGACGCTCACGACACCGTCACCTCCACCCGGTCGCCCGGTTTGGCGTCGCCGAGCCGAACCCGCGGGTCGAGCAGCGGGTACGCCAGGTCGGCCACGAGGTTCACCACGACGAAGATCACCGCCGCGAGCGTGACGACGGCTTGGAGCACCGGGAGGTCCTGCGTCGTGACGGACCGCTCCACGAGGCTGCCGATGCCGGTGCGGCCGAAGATCTGCTCGGTGATGACGGCACCGCCGAGCAGTTCCCCGACGGTCAGCGCGACGACCGTGACGACCGGCAGCGCCGACGGCTTGAGCAGGTGCCGCAGGAACAGCCGGGTCTGGCCGAGACCACGGGACCGGGCCACCGAGGCGTACTCCTGGCCCGCCTCG
This sequence comes from Umezawaea sp., assembly GCA_035559015.1. Classification (GTDB taxonomy): domain Bacteria; phylum Actinomycetota; class Actinomycetes; order Mycobacteriales; family Pseudonocardiaceae; genus Umezawaea. The sequence goes on from DATMCA010001299.1 coordinate 5,221, forward strand.
TGGTCGAGGTTCGCGATGAGCACCTCGGCGACCTGGGCCGACACCGGGATGCCGAGGGCGATGGCGGCGAAGAAGGTCGCCAGGCCGCCCTCGGAGTCGATCACCCGGAACAGCCCGAACTGGAAGGCGAAGACGTTGATCAGCACCAGGCCGATCACGAAGTTCGGCACCGACAGGAAGAGCGACGGGAACGCCCGCAGCAGGCCCTGGCCGTAGCGCTTCGGCAGGTACTGGGTGCCGAAGCCGATCACGAACGCCAGCACCAGGGCCACCACCAGCGCCGACCCGGCGAGCAGGAGCGTCGACCCGAGCACGTCGCCGATCAGCCTGCCCACCGGGAGGCCGGACCGGAGGGAGATGCCCAGGTCCCCCACCAGCAGCCGGGACAGCGAGTCCCAGAGCTGCTCGTACACCGGGCGGTCCAGCCCGTAGTAGGAGACGATCCGGCCGATCTCCTCCTCGGTGAACCCGTTCTGCGGGTTGCGCAGCGTGTTCGTCACGGGGTCGCCGGGCAGCACGCTGATCACGACGAACGTGAACACGTACGCCAGCAGGATCACGACGACGGCCTGGAGGACCCGTTTGAACGCGTACTTCGCGTAGTGGCGGTTCACGGCGTCGCCCTCAGCCGAGCCAGGCGGCGTAGTAGTTGGCGTAGGCGATGCCGTTGTAGGTGACGCCCCGGAGCTTCGGCGACTGGAGGTAGATGCGCTGCACGATCTGCGTGATCGGCACGAAGTAGCCCTGCTGGAGCACGTGGCCCTGCAACTCGTCGAGCAGCGGTGCGCGCGCTTCCACGCTCTCGGCGCCGGCGACCGAGCCGGCGAGTTGGACCAGCTTCTGGTCGGTCTGGCCGAGGCCGAACCAGTTCTCGCCCTTGTTGGCGTCGGTGAGGATCCCGGCCACGGTGCCCGCGTCGATGAAGCTGCGGGTGACCTCGTACGCGGCCACGCTCGGGCTGCCGACCTTGACCCGCTCGCCGTAGGTGACGACGTCGAACGCCTGGATGTTCACCTTGAAGCCGTGCTTCCCCAGCTGCTGGGCGATCAGCTCGTCGACCGACTTGGAGGTCGCCAGGTAGGGGTTCGCGTAGAGCGTCAGCTCCAGCGGCTTGCCGTCCTTGGCGCGGACGCCGTCCGAGCCCTTGGCCCAGCCCGCCTCGTCGAGCAGGCCGTTCGACTTGGCGGCGTCGAACGCGAAGTCGGCGCTGTGGTCGGTGGCGCCGGGGACGTTGCTCTGGAACAGCGACCGCGGGGCGAGCCAGTCCTCGGTGTAGACCGTGGAGATGATCTCCTTGCGGTCGATCCCGTGCTGGAGCGCCTGCCGCACCTTGACGTCGTCGAAGGGCGCGATCCTGGTGTTCACCGCGAAGCCGTTGACGAAGCCGAGGTAGCGCGGGGTCGCGGTGGTGAACCCCTGGTCCGCGAACGACTTCAGCTCCTGCGGCGACGGGTTGTAGGCGACGTCGGCCTGTCCTGATTGGACGGCGGAGGTGCGCACGGAAGGCTGGGCGACCAGCTTGTAGGTGATCGAGTCCAGGTAGGCCGGTCCCTGGTGCTTGAGCGCGGCGGGGGCCCAGTCGTAGTCGGCGCGCTTCTTCAGGACGACGCTGTCGCCCTCCTTCCACGACGACAGGACGAACGGGCCGCTGCCGAGGTCGTTCGCGAGGTCGGCCTGCTGCGCGGCGGGCAGCGCGATGGTCTTCGGCGAGACCAGGATCGAGCCGTGGTAGCCGAGGGTGGGGATGAAGCCCAGCGTCGGCGCCTTGAAGAACACCTTGACGGTGGCCGGGTCGACGACCTCGGCGTGGTCGTAGGTCTTCGGGAACAGCCCGATCGGGTTGATGCCCCTGGTCGCGTCGCCCTTGGCCCAGATGTCCAGGTTCGCCTGGACCGCGGCGGCGTCCAGCGGCGTCCTGTCGGAGAACGTGACGCCCTTGCGCAGGTGCAGGGTGAACTCCGTCGCGGTGGGGTTCTGCTCCCAGCTCTCCGCGACCCAGGGGCTCACCTCGCCCTTCTCGTCCACGTACACGAGCTTGTCGGTGAGGTGGCCCCAGATGTGGCCCTGGAAGCTCGAAATGGCGCTGTTGTTGGGGATCCAGGTGTCGCCGAGCGAGTCGATCAGGAAGGTGATGTCGCCGCCGGACCTCGGTTCACCCGACCCCGCTCCCGAGGTGGCCGCGACGCCCGGACCACAGGCGGCCAGGGCGACGGCGGTGGTGAGGCCGACGATCATCCGCAGGGTGCGGCCGGGGGGTCGGACGCGGCGTGCCGCGCGGGAGGTGTTCACGGGGCTTTCTCCTCGGGACGGTGGAGGCGAACGAGCCGCTCAGGCTCGCCCCGAATGTAGGAGCGCCCCGTGCGCGCGGTCCAAGACGAAAGAGGGATCGAAATCCATCCAGGACTCTGATCGACGCCCGCCGCTGATCCGGTCGGAGCACGGTTAGCATCGTTGTGGTGAGCCGGAAGCAGGAGACCAGCGCCCACTGGGGGACCTACCTGGTCGAGGTGTCCGCCGACGGCCTCGACGTCGTCGCCGCCCGTGCGCGTCCCGACGACCCCGACGCGGCGCCCGCGATCGGCAACGTCGCGGACGCCCACCGCCACCGTTCCCGCGTGGCGCGGCCCGCCGTGCGCCGCCGGTGGCTGGAAGGTGGTCCCGGCCCGGATTCCGACCGGGGCGATCCGGCCGACGAGTACGTCGAGGTCGACTGGGACACCGCGCTCGACCTGCTCGCCGGTGAGCTGGACCGGGTGCGGACCGCGTTCGGCAACCCGGCGATCTTCGGCGGCTCGTACGGCTGGGGCAGCGCGGGCAGGCTGCACCACGCGCAGAGCCAGCTGCACCGGTTCCTGAACACGATCGGCGGCTACACCCGGTCGGTCAACGACTACAGCCGCGGCGCGAGCGAGGTGCTGCTCCCCCACCTCGTCGGCGCGAGGGCCGCCCTCGACCTGCGGTACCGGTCCGCGTCCTGGACCGACGTCGCCGAGCACACCGACCTGCTCGTCAGCTTCGGCGGTGTGCGGCGGTCGAACACCTGGGTGGTGCCCGGTGGTCACGCGCGGCACGTCGGCTCCGACTTCGCCAGGGCGGTGGGGCGCGGCACGGAGGTCGTAGCGCTCACGGCCCAGCGCGACGACACCTTCGCCGACCTCGACGCCGAGTGGGTCGGCGTCATGCCCGGCACCGACACCGCCGTCATGTTGGCGCTCATCCACGTGCTCATCGTCGACTGCCTCGCCGACGAGGAGTTCCTCGCGGCCTTCACGGTCGGGGCCGACGACGTCTGGCGGTACGTGCTCGGCGAGACCGACGGGGTGCCGAAGACCCCCGAGTGGGCGGAGCGGATCAGCCGGACGCCCGCGTCGACGATCCGCTCGCTCGCGCACCGGATGGCCGCGGGCCGCACGCTGGTCAACGTCGTGTTCTCGTTGCAGCGCGGGGAGAACGGCGAGCAGGCGATCTTCGCCGGGCTCACGCTGGCGGCGTTCCTCGGCCAGATCGGCCTGCCGGGCGGCGGTTTCGCGCACGGCTTCGGGTCGATGGGCGACTACGGCGTGGGCGTCGCGGGCGCTCCGCTGCCGACCTTCTCCCAGGGCGTGAACCCGGTGCCGGACTTCATCCCGTGCGCCCGGATCAGCGACCTGCTCCTGCACCCCGGCGAGGAGATCCCCTACGACGGTGGGACCATCCGGCTCCCGGAGACGAAGCTCGCCTACTGGGCGGGCGGCAACCCGTTCCACCACCACCAGGACCTCCGTCGGCTCCGCCGAGCACTGTCCACACTGGACACGTTCGTGGTGCACGAGACGCACTGGACGCCGACAGCGCGGCACGCGGACATCGTCCTGCCCGTCGCGAGCACCCTGGAGCGCGACGACGTGGCGGCGGGGGCGGGCGACAGCAGGCTGCGCGCGGTGCCAAGGGCTGTACCACCGCGCGGCGAGGCCCGTGAGGAGCTGTGGATCTACACGGAGCTGGCCCGGCGGCTGGGGGCGGACTTCGCCGAGGGCCTGGACTCGCGGCAGTGGCTGGAGCGGATCTACGAGGAGTGGCGGGCC
>DATMCA010001300.1:0-2449 GCA_035559015.1 Umezawaea sp.
GAGCACCGCGCCGAGCTCGACAACGGCGCTCGGTGTGGCCGCCGTGCATCGTGCGCCACGAGGCCCGCAGGCCTTGGGCCTGTCGGCGGGCCGGTGGGCGGTTGTGTCGGACCCGAGTACGCGCGGCGTACCTGCGTGGAACGCTGGGCCGCATGAGTAGCGACATGAACGCTGACCTGCCCGGGTCGGGGTTGGACCGCAGCGCGCTGCTGGAGGTGCTGCGCAGGACGATGGAGGCGGCGGGCATGGATGTGGGGGCGGACGTCGGCGACCTGCCTGCGCGGGTGGCGGACCTGCGCAGGCAGGCGGAGGCGCGGCCGCTGAGGCGGGATCCTTGGGCCGAGGGGCCCGAGCCCATGAGCCTTCCGCGGCCTGGCCCCGGGGAGATCCCTCGCCCCGCGGAGGACCCGGGCTGGCCTCAGCCGCCGACGGTCACCTGATGACCACAGGTCTGGCATGCCGGCATGCGTTTCGCGTGATGCCCGAGGCGCGGGCAGAGCCTTGGCGTCGGGCGCTGGCGAGGGCCGCATGATCATCCGCACCGTCCGGGCCCGGCGCCGCGCTCGCGGTCGATCCGGGCGAGGTCCGCGTCATCGTTGAGCAGCCCGCCGGGCTACCCTGCCGGGGACCGCGCGACGACGAGCTCGGTGCAGAGACACTCCCGAGCGCTTGTCGTCGTCGGCCGCTTACCCTGCCGTCGTGGCGAGCGGCGTGCACCTCTCGCACCTCTTATGCATCGGGTGCGGTGGGTGCGCGGCGGAGTGGGCGGGTGAGGATCGGGCGCACTGAGGTGTGTCTGAGTAAATGAACCAGTCGGGCGATGAAATTCCCAGCCAGGATCGGGTGGTGATCATCGGTTTTCCTTGGTCGTGGTTCGACGGTAGTTGATCCGGGCTTCGCGGGCCGCGGCCAGCCCGTCACGGCGGGCCTGGCGGATGCCCTCACCACGTCCGGTGTGCTCGTCGTCAGGGGTGACGTAGCCGACGCCGGCGTGCAACCTCACCGAGTTGTACTCGACGCGCCGCAGGTCCAGCTCGCGCTCGAGCTCGCCCGGGTCATTGATCTTCTCCAGGTGCGGCCACTCGCCCTTGACGTGACCGAACAGGGTCTCGATCCAGGCTTGGTCCTCGGGGGTGTGCGGGCGGCCGAACTGCTGGGCGATCGCCACGCCGGCCAGGAACTCGCGGGTACTGACCGAGCGCATCTGCGGGCCGTTGTCGGAGATGGCCAGCAGCAGTGGGAGCTGCCCGTCGCCGGTCAGCGTGGCGACGCGGTCGCGGTCGCCATCGAGCAGCGCGGCGCGCAGCGCGGCGGTGGCCCGGGCGTCGGCGGCGTCCAGCAGATCCTCGGCGGCCAGCGCGGCGGTGAAGGCGACTTCGACCTGCACCGAGCTCTCCTCCGCACAGACCAGAGTGTGGATCCAGCGTCGGGACACCACGTCGATGATGGCCAGCGCCGCACGCCGGGCCCGGGTGAAATGGGTGAAGTCGTAGGCCCACACCCGGTTGGGTTTCCACTCCAGCCAGTCCGGCCAGGGCGTCCGCGGTGTCGGCTCCCGGGGCGGCTGACCAGGCAGAACGTAACCTTCGGCGGCCAGCACCCGGCGCACGGTGGACTCCGAGACGTGCACCAGCTCAAGCCGGGAGCCACGGTGGGCCAGCTTGCGGTGCGACCGGTCGATCTCTCCCCAGGCCTCGAACAGGGCCACGATCGCGGCGCGTTCGGCCTCCAACAGCCCGTGCAGCGGATGCCCGCCTGGGGCCCGGTCGGCGAGCTGCCCGGCCTGACGCCGGGCCTCCCACCGGCCCAGCCGAACGTGATCGAGACCGAGCAGGCGCGCCGCCCGCCGGCCCGACCAGCCGCGCTCGACAGCATGATCGACCAGGGCAAGCAGGCCGGCCTTCACACCCTTTTCCACGCGTGGCGGGACCAGGCCGGCGGTCAGTCCCAGCGCGCTTTTCCCTCGTGCAGGTGCAGCGCCACCGCCTGCTCGGTGACCGTGGCGCGCAGCCGCGCGATCTCGGCGTTCGCCGCGGCCAGCGCCGCGTCCTGGGTCGACTGGCCGGGCCGGCCGGGCACCGAGGCGGCCAACGCGTCCAACGCGCCCTGCTTGGCCACCCGGCACGCCGTGACCACCACCGAGCGGTCCACCCCGTACCGGTCGGCCGCCTCCCGCTGGGTGGCCTGCCCGGTCACGATCGACATCCACATCTCGTACTTCTCGCCGGGCGACAGCCGCCGGCGCGCCTTCCTGCCAGACACCGGCGAAGCGGACATCATCAACAGCCTCCAGATCGGACGGACACGCCGATCCTTGGCTGGGTATTTCAAACCGGATCTGGTTCACGAACTCAGACGCAGAACACACTCTGCCTGCACAACTGCCATCGTGCTCATGTTTCGCGAGTCGCGCTTGGCTCGGTCGGCGGGAGATCCGCGGTGCTTGCTG
>DATMCA010001301.1:0-2514 GCA_035559015.1 Umezawaea sp.
CGTCCAGTTCCACCGGTGGAACGAGCGCAACCGGCTGCTGATGCTGCTCCGGTGCGCGCCGGCGGTCGTCGCGCTGCGCGAGACCGCCCGGTTCGCGGTGATCACCGCGCTGCTCCCGTTCCGCTCCGGGGTGCCCGACGCGGCGAACTTCCAGGTCGGGCTGCGGCTGCGCGTCCTGCTGGAAGTGCTGCTCCGCACCCCGTCCGCGCTGGTCGCGCGAGCCGGGGTCGGGCGGCGGTCGACGGTCGCCCGCCGTGACGTGTGGCGCGCCTGGGCGGGCCGGTAGCACCTTCGTCGCACGGCACGCGGAGTGATGAGGCAGGCTTACCCCGCACAGCCGTCGTGGAGCGAGGAGACTGATGGTGCTGCCCGTCGTATCCGTGGTCGTGGTGAACTACCGCGGCGCCGAGGACACCATCACGTGCCTGCGGGCGCTGGAGGCCCTCTCCTACCCGGCGGACAAGCTCCAGGTCGTCGTGGTGGACAACGCCTCCGGCGACGGCGGTGCCGAGCGGATCAGGGCAGCAGTGCCCTCCGCGACCGTGGTCGAGTCCCCGACCAACCTGGGCTTCGCGGGCGGGTGCAACCTCGGCGTCGAGTCGGCGACCGGCTCGGTGCTCGCGTTCCTGAACAACGACGCCAAGCCGCACCCGGACTGGGTGCGCGCGGCCGTCGAGGTGCTCCGGACCGAGCCGACCGTGGGCGCGGTGGCGAGCAAGGTGCTCGACTGGGACGGCACGGACGTCGACTTCGTCGACGGCGGGCTCACCTGGTTCGGCATGGGCTACAAGCGGCACGCCGGCCAACCGGACGACGGCGGTCACGACACGCCGCGCGACGTCCTGTTCGGCACCGGCTCCGCGCTGTTCGTCCGCACCTCGGTGTACCGGGAGCTCGGCGGGTTCGACGAGCGGTTCTTCATGTTCTACGAGGACGTCGACCTCGGCTGGCGGATGAACCTGCGCGGCTGGCGGGTCCGCTACGAGCCCGCGTCGCTGACGTTCCACAAGCACCACGCCTCGATGTCGTCCATCGACCACAGCCGCGAGCTGTACCTGCTGGAGCGCAACGCGCTCGCCGCGCTGTACAAGAACTTCTCCGACGACACGCTGGCCAAGGTGCTGCCCGCCGCGCTGGCGCTGGTGGTGCGCCGGGCGACCGCGCGCGGCGAGATCGACGCGACGCAGCTGGAGATCACCCGCAGGCCCGCGGACGTGGCCGACGACGCGGCGCCGGTCCCCGTCGACCGCAAGGCGCTGGCCGGGTTCCTGGCGATCGACCAGTTCGTGGAGCTGCTGCCGTCGCTCCAGGGGTCCCGGAAGGTCGAGCAGGCCAAGCGCGTCCGCAGCGACCGCGACCTGGTCCCGCTGATGCGCAAGGCGATGGAGCCCGCGTACCCGCTGCCGCGCTACCTCGCCGCGCACGACGTGCTGGTGGACGTCTTCGCGCTGGACGAGGTGTTCGGCAGGCCGCGGCGGATCCTGATCATCACCGGCGACGCGATCTCCGAGAAGATGGCGGGCCCGGCCATCCGGGCGTGGAACATGGCCGACGTGCTGGCGGGCGAGCACGAGGTCCGGCTCGTCACGGTGAACCCGCTGTGCGCGCCGCCGGACGCCCCGTTCGCCGTCACCGGCTCCAAGCCCAGGGACCTGGCCCCGCACATCGGCTGGGCCGACGTGGTCGTGCTCCAGGGCCACGTGCTGGAGATGGTGCCCGAGCTGAAGCGGGCCGCGTCCACCAAGGTCGTCGTGTGCGACGTGTACGACCCGATGCACCTGGAACTGCTGGAGCAGGGCAAGGACGAGACCGACGAACAGCGCGCGCTGGACATCGTCGGCGTGACCCGCGTGCTGAACAACCAGTTGAAGCGCGGCGACTTCTTCCTCTGCGCGTCCGAGCGGCAGCGGCACTTCTGGCTCGGCCACCTCGCCGCGCTCGGCAGGCTCACGCCGACGCTGTACGACAACGACCCCACCGTCCGCTCGCTGCTGTCCGTGGTCCCGTTCGGCCTGCCCGGCAAGCCGCCGCAGCGCACCGGACCGGCCATCAAGGACGTCGTGCCGGGCATCGCGAGCACCGACAAGGTGGTGCTGTGGGCCGGTGGCGTCTACAGCTGGTTCGACCCGCTGACCCTGATCCACGCCGTGCACCGGCTGAGCGGCGACCACCCCGACCTGAAGCTGTTCTTCCTCGGCATGAAGCACCCGAACCCCGAGGTGCCGGACATGGACATCGCGGGCCGGACCCGTGCGCTGGCCAAGCGGCTCGACCTCGTGGGCTCCTCGGTGTTCTTCAACGAGACGTGGGTGCCCTACCACGACCGGCAGAACTGGCTGCTGGACGCGGACTGCGGCGTCACCACCCACTACGAGCACGTCGAGACCACGTTCGCCTTCCGCACCAGGGTGTTGGACTACCTCTGGGCCGGGCTGCCGATCGTCACCACGGCGGGCGACTCGTTCGCCGAGCTGGTGGAGCGCGAGCGGCTGGGGGTCGTGGTCCGCTCGGAGG
>DATMCA010001302.1:0-2094 GCA_035559015.1 Umezawaea sp.
CCGCGAACTGCCGAAGTGTCTCCAGAATGCGGTAGCGCCTCGGGGACCCCTCCAGCACCGTGACCAGCGACTTGTCGATGAGCGACAGCAGGACGGCGCCGACGGCCACGCCCTGGACGCCGCCCATGCCGCCCTTCAGGCTGACGCCACCGATGAGCACCGCGGTGATCGCGTTGAGGGTGGTCGACGTGCCGCCCGCGGTGACCTGACCGGCACCGACCTGGGCCGAGTAGACCACCCCCGCGAGACCGGCCGTCGCCGCCGCGATCGCGTAGAGCGCCAGGTCGAGCCGGACCACCCGCAGTCCGTTGCCGACGGCGGCCTGGCGGTTGCCGCCGAGCGCGCGGACGTTGACCCCGAACCTGGTGCGCTCCAGCAGGAACCAGAACAGGACGCCGACGGCGACGGCGATGAGCACGTCGTTCGACACGCCCAGGACGCTGCCCTGGGCCAACCGCTCGAAGCTCGCCGGGAGCGGGACGACGTCGGAGCCGTCGGTCACCAGGTTGTCGATGCCCGTGAGCGTGTAGAACGTCCCGAGGGTCGCGATGATCGGCGGCACGTGCAGGTAGGTGACCACCGCGAAGTTCACCGCCCCGACCGCGCAGCAGATCGCCATCCCGACGAGCACCGCCGCCGGCCAGGGGACCCCCTCGACGAGCAGCCGGCACGTCGAGAGCGCGCCGAGGGTGAACACGGCACCGGCCGAGAAGTCCAGGCCGCCGCCGATGACGAGCAGCGCGGCGCCGCAGGCCATCACGAAGTAGACGACGCTGTTGCGGAGGACCGCGGTCAGGTTGTCCTGCGAGAGGAACAGGTCGGAGCGGGACGCGGCGAAGACGCCGATCACCAGCGTCACCAGGAGCAGCGTGACCTCCTGCCGCACCAGGATCCTCGTCAGCACGCCGTCACGCCCGCTCCGCGAGATCCGGTCCTGTGTGGACGGTGGCTTCGCGGTCACGGTCATGACGCCACCGCCGGGGGAACGGCGCCGGTGATCATGCCGACGACCTCCTCGCGGCCGACCTCGGCGATCCGGCGGGTGCCGACGGTCCGGCCGAGGCGGAGGACCGTCACGCGGTCGGCGTGGGAGAAGACGAAGTCCAGGTCGTGGCTGACGATGACGATCGCCTTCCCCGACGCGCGGAGCCCGTCGACGATCTCGCCGACGTGCGCGGTCTCCCGGACGCCGAGCGCGGCCGTCGGCTCGTCGAGGAGCAGGATCGGCTTGTCCATCCGGACGGCGCGGGCGACCGCGACGACCTGCCGCTGACCGCCCGACAGCAACCCGGCGGGCGTGCGGACGTCGCCCACCCGCACGTTGAGGTCCTGGAGCACCTGAGTCGCCTCCCGCTCCATGCGGCGCCGGTCGAGCACGAAGCCGAACCTGCGCGGCAGGTTGCCGAGCGCCATGTTGTGCGCGATGTCGAGGCACTCGACGAGGGCGAGGTCCTGGTACACCACGGCGATGCCGTGCCCCTGCGCGTCGGCCGCCGACCGGACGTGGCGCAGCTCCTCGCCGTTGACGAGCACCTCGCCCGCGTCCGCCCGGTGGATGCCCGCGACGATCTTGATCGTCGTCGACTTGCCCGCGCCGTTGTCGCCGACGACGGCGTGCACCTCGCCGGCGTGGGCGTCGAAGTGGACGTCCTCCAGCGCGGACACGGAGCCGAACCACTTGCGGACGCCGCGCAGCCGCAGGGCCGGGGCGCCCATCAGACCCACCCCTGCGCGAGGAGCGCCTGGACCTGGTCCTTGCCGACGACCTTGATCCGGACGGGGACGTCGGGTGGCCGCTGGCCCCGGTGGACGTCGACGACGCCGTCGACCAACTGCTTCCCGAGCGTGCAGACGTCCTGCATCAGCATCAGGTTCGCCGTGCCCTCGTCGACGGCCTCGGACCCGCCGTTGTCGTGACCGCCCGCGACCAGGAAGGTCTTGCCCACGAGTCCGCGGGACTTGATGGCGGCGACCGCGCCCGGCGTGGTGGTGCCCATGTGGGTGACGATCGTGGTGATGTCGGGGTGCGCGGTGAGGAGCGCGTTGACCTGGGGGAGCGCCTTCGCGGCGTCGTCGCCGGTGTACACCTCGCCC
>DATMCA010001303.1:0-4621 GCA_035559015.1 Umezawaea sp.
GCCGACACGATCACCACCGTTGACGCACGGGTGAAGTTCGGATCCGGGTCGTGAGCGACGAGCAGCCCGCGGAGCAGCCGGAGCCCGCCGACAAGCCCGTCGCCGACGAGGCGGGCAAGCAGACCGCCGAGGAGAAGCCCAAGCCCGACGAGGGAGCCGAGCCCGAGCCGGAGGGCCCGAGCGCGAAGGACACCGCCTCGGACGCGACCAACGCGCGCAAGCTCCACCAGGACGCCCGCGCGATGGAGAACGCGATCGCGGCGCTGATGGGCGTGCGGGACGGCATCGGCAACGTCTTCGTGGCCAACACCATCGGCCTGGTCGACGCCGGCCTGCCGCGGTCGACCGGGACCCACCACGGGTCGGTGCCCACCGGGCCGATCTCGGAGGAGGCCCTCAGGTCGGCGACCGCGACCTTCGTCGAGCCCGCCAACTACGGCGAACTCCGCGAACGGTTGCGCGACCAGTGGTTGGTCCTGCTCCGCGCGCCGTCGGGCTGGGGCCGCACGGCCACCGCGCTGAACCTGCTCGGCGTGGAGTGCGCGCTGGGCGTGGACAAGCTCAGCCCGGACACCGACCTGAGGTCCCCGACCGCGCCGGTGGAGCTGGAGGCCGATCGCGGCTACCTGCTGGAAACGCTGGAGATCGACCAAGCGGCGTCGTTGCGGGAGTTCTCGCTCGACCAGTGGCAGCGCAGGCTCGCCAAGGCCAAGGCGCGGATGCTCGTCCTCGTCAGCTCGGACACGCCGCTGCGGGAACGGGAGTTGACCGCGTACGTCGTCGACGGCGCACAGCGGTCGGACGACCGCGCGGTGGTGCTGAGCCACTTCCAGGCCGGGTTGGTCGCCGCGGGCAGGCCCCCGCAGGACCTGGCCGACTTCCCGGAGTTCACCGACCTGGTCGAGGAGGTGGTCGGCCGCACGCTCCGGGCGGGCGATCTCGCGGACTTCGGCCGCGGCCTCTGCCTGGTCGTGCTGGGGGAGTTGGGGGTGGACGACGTCCGCCTCCGCTACGCCCTCAGCGCCGAGTCGTCGTTCCGCGAGTGGTTCGACTCGTTGCCGGACAACGAGTACCGCGCGTTCGCGATCGCGCTCGCGGTGCTGGACGGCATGCCGCTCGCCACCGTGGCCGAGGCGGCCACGACGCTCGCCAAGGCGATCCAGGAGGCGGAGATCCCCGACCTGCGCGACCGCACCCGCTCCGTCTTCGCGGTCCGCACGGCCAACCTCGTCGAGAGGATGGAAGCGGAGATCACGCTGGCCGTCGACGACAGCGATCTCGGCACGTTGTCGGCGGAGGTGGTCCGCTACCTCGATCCGCACCGCCCCCGCAAGGTGCTGGAGCACGTGTGGCGCGAGTACACCGAGGCCCACGGCGTCGTCCGCGACTGGCTGTGCGCCCTGGGCAGTTCGCCGGACCGGCACGTCCGGATCCGCGCCGGGGTCGCGGTCGGGCTGCTGAGCCTGTCCGAGTTCGACCACGCGCGCAGGCACGTGATCGAACCGTGGGCCGAGGAGAACGACTACTGGGAGCGCCAGGCGGTGATCGGCGCGCTGCGGCTGCCCGCGATGAAGCCCGAGTTGCAGCCGCTGATCAACCGGATGATCGACCGCTGGCTCCAGGGCAAGACCGCGACCGGCAGGCGGGTGGCGGCCGTCGCCGCGATGGGCACGCTGCCGATCATGACGACCGCCCAGGTCCTCAAGCGGCTGCGGAAGGCCGCGGACACCGACGACCCGCGGATGATCATCGCGATCGCCGACTCCGTCACGAACCTCTCGTTGGAGCTCGACCGGCTCGACCTGGTGCTCGGCGCGCTCGTGTCGTGGTCGCGGTCGAAGAAGGCCGGCCTGCGCACCACGGCGCTGACCTGCGTGCTCCAGCTGGTGGTCTACCTCCAGGTGTCCGAGGACGGCAGCACCGACCCGTGGCCCGGCCTGCTGTGGGTCGCCGACCTCGACCGCCGCTCCACCGCGACCGCACGGAACGTGGTCGTCGGGACGCGGCGGATCAGCAGGAGGCAGGCGGTGGTGGCGCTCGTCGCGCAGGTGCTGGAAGCCCCCTACTTCATGAGCGAGTCGTTCAAGGTGGTCCACCAGTGGGTCAAGACCGCCGACCGCGACCCCACCCAGCTGGAACCGCTCGGTGCGCTGCTCGCCGACGTCGCCGAGGCCGCCGGTGGTCCGGCCACCCTCCGGCTGTACCTGGCCGAGTGGGCGCGAGCCCGCCGCGGCCCCATCCAAGCCGCGACCGCCCTGCTGGCCGCACTCGACCGCGAGGAGATTCCCGCATGATCGGCAGCAACCCCGTCCAGCCCACCCCGCCGCTGGTCACCCGCGTGGAGATCAAGGTCGGCGAGATGATGTTCAAGAACCGCCCGGTCCCCAGCCACGACCGCGCGACCGTGTTCCTCGACCGCTACGGCCAGTACCACCACCTGACCGAGCAGCTGCCGATCGGCGGGGTCGCGGGCTACAAGACCCTGTTCCTGGTCGACACCTCGGTGTTCTCCCGCGATCTCCAGCTGAAGCTGCCCAGCCAGGACCAGGCGTCCTACTTCACCGCGAAGGTGACCGTGAGCTGGCGGGTCACCGACCCGGTCGAGGCGGCGAAGACGCTCCTCGTCGACGTCATGCCGGTGGTGAAGCCGCACGTCGAGCGGGTGCTGCGGGACATCGCCATCACGTTCCCGATCGAGGACGGCACGGCTGCCGAGCGGGCCATGGTGCACGCGTTCAGCGGTCGGTCCAGGCAGCCGCTCCCCCAGGGGATCAGTGTCCTGGCCTGCGACACGGCGCTGACGCTCGACGCGAGCACCGTCGAGCACATCCGGCGGCTCAAGACGGGCAGGCAGGGACACCTGGCCCGGAAGGAGGAGCTGGTGCACTCGGCGATCGAGGCGTCGGCGGAGCAGCAGCTGATCGAGATGAGGAACCAGCACGAGCTGATGATCAAGCGGATGCAGCACGAGCACCAGCTCCAGCTCGACCGGCAGCGCGTGGAGATGTACAGCGGCGTCCAGCACAACCAGGACCGGCTGATCGCCATCGCCCTGGCCCAGGACCCCAGCAAGGCGGCCGACCTCCTCGCGCTGAGCGTGAAGCAGCAGCAACTGGAGGTGCAGGACGCGCGCGGCGTGCTGGAGGTGATGCTCGACGCGGGTCTGGTGACCCGCAACGACGTCGTGCCCATCGTCGGCAAGGCGACCTCGACCCTCGCCCAGCGCATGACCGGCGCCTCCGACGGCGGTCATGCCGTGCCGCTGTCGCACGTCCCGCAGTCGGCGGCCCTCCTCCAGGACGCCCTCACCGCGGAGGTGGTGCCCGACTCGTCGAGCGACGTGCTCGACTCGCTGGACTTCGACGAGGACGACGAGGACGACGTCTAGCGCGGCGACCACCGGGACCGCGCCACCGGGCTAGTCCAGCGCGGGAGGTGGCAGGCGGTAGGTCGCGGGGGTGCGGGACAGTCGGATCGGGTTCGCCACGAGGGTGAGGCCGTCGAGGGGCACTACGGGGTTGAGGCCCAGGTCCGCGGCGAGGGTGAACGCGTCCGCGAGGTCGTTCACCGGGCCGCACGGCACGCCGAGCGGAGTGAGGGTGTCGAACCAGTGCCGTGCGGTCCGCTCGCGCAGTCGTGGGGTGAGGACGGACATGAGGGCGTCCACGTGGGCGACTCGTGCGGAGTTGGTGGCGAACCGGGGGTCCGTCGCCAGCTCCGGCACGTCCAAGGCCGAGCAGAGGCGGGTGAACTGGCGGTCGTTGCCGACCGCGAGCACCATCGGTCGGTCCGCGGTCTCGACGAGTTCGTAGGGCGCGATCGACGGGTGGCGGTTGCCCATGATTCCCGGTACGACGCCCGCCGCCGTGTACCCGGTGCTCTGGTTGACCATCGACGACAGCAGCACGGACAGCAGGTCCACCTCGACCAGTTGGCCCTCGCCGGTGGCGTCGCGGTGCCGCAGCGCGGCCAGGATCCCCACGGCCGCGTGCACGCCGGTCAGCACGTCCACCAGCGCGACCCCGGTCTTCACGGGTTCGCCGGGCCGGGCGCCGGTCACGCTCATCAGCCCGCCGACGGCCTGCACGAGCAGGTCGTACCCCGGCAGGTCGCGGCCCTTCCCGGCGCCGAAGCCGGTGACCGAGCAGTACACGAGTCCGGGGTGGACGGTCCGCAGGTCCTCGTAGGACAGGCCGAAACCGGCCATCGTGCCCGGCCGGAAGTTCTCCACCACGACGTCCGCGCCGAGCACGAGTTCCCGCGCGGCGGCCTTGCCCTCCACCGTGGACAGGTCGAGCACGGTGGACGTCTTGTTCCGGTTCACCGAGAGGAAGTACGTGGCCACGCCGCCCGCGTGCGGCGGACCCCAGGCTCGGGTCTCGTCGCCGCGCGGGTGCTCGACCTTGACGACCTCGGCGCCCAGGTCGGCGAGCAGCATCGTGGCGTACGGCGCGGCCAGGACCCGGCCGAAGTCCGCGACCACCAGCCCGCCGAGCGCGCTCACGTCACCTGGCCCTTGAGCCGCATCGCGGCCAGCACCCGGTCCTGCGCCAACGCGCGGGCGGCGTCGTGCGTGGTCACCCCGAGGCGGACCGACTCGCGCACCACGAGCACCGCGTTC
>DATMCA010001304.1:0-2349 GCA_035559015.1 Umezawaea sp.
AACGCCCAAGCCACGCAATTGGCCGACATCACCACATCAAGGTGCAGGGCCAGAACCTCGAACTCCCGCCGCGCCTGCTCAGCGTGCGCGACAGCATCCCCGAACAACCCCAACTCCGTCTCCACCAACGCCACCCCCCTCAACGCGATGGCAGCACTACGACTCTGCCCCCTCCGCCGATACGACTCCATCACCTCGCTCAACCCCCGCAGCGCCGTCTGGTGGTCATCGAGGTACAGAGCGGCCCAGGCCAGGTTCGACAGGGCGTCCGTGATCCCGTGCGAGTCCTCCAACTCCCGGAACAGCTCCAACGCCTCCTCGAAATACCCCACAGCCACCTCCAGGTCCCCCCGGTCCACGTGGGCCATCCCCAGGTTGTCCAACGTCATCGCCAGCGCCTTGGAGTCCCCGGCGGCCCGCGCCGACGACGCCGCCACCAGGTGGGTGTCGATCCACGGGTCCCAGAGCTTCGCCAGGAAGAAGAAGTCCCGCAGGATGTAGGCGAACTGCCAGCACAGGCGGTGCTGCCCACGGGCCGCGGCCAGGTGGCACAGGCCGACCAGGTTCGGCCACTCCGCGTCGATCCAGGTCGACGCCGACTCGCGGTCGGTGAACTTCTCCGACGCCTCCGGCAGGTCGTTCGGCGTGAACGGCGGCCGGAAGCGTTGCGGCGCCAGGAACTCGTCGCTCGACTCGGCCAGCAGCAGGTTGTGGTCGAGCATCCGCAGCACGGCGGCGGCCTGCTCGTCGGCGGCGATGCCGGGCAGGACCCGGTCACGGGCGAACTCCCGCACGAGGTCGTGCACGGTCAGGTGGTCGGGGGACTCGTGCGCGACCAGGTGCGCGTCGCCGAGGTGGTCGACCAGGCTCCTGGTCCGCGCCAGCCCCGCGCCCACGAGCGCGGCCGTCGTGCGGATCTCCACGTCCCGCCCCGGATGCAGCGCCAGCAACCCGAACAGCCGGAGCTGCTCGTCGGTCAACGCCTGGCAGGACAGGCTGAACGCCGCCGCGACGCTGCGTTCGCCGTCGTCCAGCACGCTGAGCCTGGACGTCTCGTCCGCGAGCCGCCGCTCGAAGTCGTCCACCGTCCACAGAGGACTGCCGCGGAACCGGGCGGCCGCGATGCGGATCGCGAGCGGCAGCCTGCCGCAGCGCTCGACGACCCGGCCGACCACGTCGTCCGGCGCCGACCGCGCGCGGTCCCCACCGACCGCGCGGAACAGGACGACGGCCTCCGGCTCCGGCAGCACGTCCACGGGCAGGTGCACGGCGTCGTCCAGCGCGTTGAGCCTGTTCCGGCTGGTGATGACCACCCTGCACCTCGGTTCCGCGGGGAGCAGCGGGGCGACCTGCGCCGCGCTGCGGACGTTGTCGAAGACCAGCAGGACGCGCTTGCCGCGCAGCCTGCTCCGGTACAGGTTGGCGCGGGCGTCGACGTGCGGCGGGATCTGCTCGCCGGGCACGCCGAGCAGCCTGAGCAACGGGTCGAGCGCGTCGTGCGCGGTGGCCATCGCCGTGCCGAGCGCGTGCCCGCGCAGGTCGAGGAACAGGCAACCGTCCGGAAAGGACTCGCGCGAGTCCCACGCCGCCCGCAGTCCGAGCGCGGTCTTTCCCGCGCCCGCCATCCCGCTCAGCACGCACGCGATCTCGCCGTCCTCGGAGGCGACGAACTCGGCGATGCGCGCCAACTCCGCCGCCCGTCCGGTGAAGTGCGGGGTGGTCGGCGGTAGACCGGTGATCGCCGTGACGACGTCACCGGTCTCCTGGCGTTCCGCCCTCCCCCGCACCAGCGCGGCCAACGCGCCACCGGCGGTCAACGCGTCGTCGCACGCCTTCGCGAACTCGCGGTTGCCACTCGCCTTGCCCGTCTCGACCTTGCTGAGGTAGCCCTTGCTGTAGTGGATGCGCGCGGAGAACGCCGACTGCGAGAGCCCAGCCTCCTCGCGCAGCCGCCGCAGTGCGCTGCCGAACTCCACCGGATCTTCCATGACCGCATCGTGCCTTCCCGTCGCCCCGATGCACACAGCGTCACCCGCGACGGGGTCCGGGAGAAGCAGTTTCCTGTTGCCCGGCCGACCGGCAACCCTCGCTCACCCGGTTGAGCGTCCTGACCAGCACTAACACGAACACGAGCGGCAGAACGACCAGGACCCCGGCGGCGTTCCGGTCGGCAACTGGCGCAAGCGCTGAGCGTCAGGCTGACAGGACCCCGGTCAGCGGAAGAAGAACGGGACGTTGGCGTCGATGCGGCGGGCCGTCTCCTGCTCTTCCGGCGTGCCCTCGCGGAGTTCCTCCGGCGTGCCGGACCCGTTGCCGAAGACGGCCATGCCCGCCTCGGCGCCCGCGCGC
>DATMCA010001305.1:0-6305 GCA_035559015.1 Umezawaea sp.
CCTACGATCCGCTGCTCAGCATTCCCAGGCCATCAAGAACCACCGCTGCGATCCGAAGGCACTCGCCTGGATGGACAAGAACCACGAAACCGTCCTCATGGTGGCATCGCACGAGCATCAACAGGGCGCGAACGTTGTTCAGGTTGCCAACGCATTGCACCGCTACTACTCACTGCGCAAGCACCTCACTCCATGGCTGCGATCGCAACGAATGGCTGTCGACTCCGCTCGCAGGTTCAGCGACCACAAAGGGCTCGCCAAAGAGTTGACCCGTCTTGGCAAAGTGCACAGGCACGCAAGGCAGTTCGACGAAGCGATAACGCTTGGGGAGCAAGCCCTCCGACTCAACGAGAAGGCGGGCGACAAAATTGGAATCAGTACATCACTTATCGAGCTGTCTGCCACCTACCGGTTCATGGGACGCCCGGAGCAGTCGCTACTCTGCTGTAAACAATCATTGAAGATCAGACGTGAGATCAATGGCCAGCGCGGACTCAGCATGACCCTCACCAATCTCGGCGCAACCCATCTCGCCTTGAATGAGCCGGACATCGCGACCACCTACTATTCGGAAGCGCTGGAATTGCAGCAGCGCTTCGGCTACGAAGGCAGCGAAGCGATCACGCTAAATGACCTCGGTAAGACTCACCACCTCAAGGGTGAACTGGACCTGGCCGTCGAGCAGTTCCTCGCGGCTTTGCGGATCCATCGGCGCCGCGATGACCGCTTCCAGGCAGGAGTCACCCTGAGAAACCTGGGCATCACCTACCTCGACATGGACCGTGCCGCCGAGGCCGACATTGTTTTTCGCGAGGCGCTGGTGGCGTTCGAGGAGGTGGACGACCGGTACGACGCGCACGTCGTGCGAGACCTGCTCACCCGATGAACCGCAACGCCTCCGGCAGCACCCGGCGCCAGTAGCCCGAGTCGTGGTCGCCGTGGTCGAACGACCCGACCGGGGCCCCGTACGACGCGGCGGCATCGTGGAACGGGTCCTCGCGGCCGCACCAGATGCCGACCCGCGCGGACACCTCGGCCTTGTGCCGCAGCGGTTCACACTCCTCCCACGTCCGCTCGTCCGGGAACCCGCCGACCCTCTTCGCGTCCTCCCAGGAGGGGAACAGGGCCGGGCTGATGGCCGCCACCGCGTCGAGCTTCCGGCGCGCGGCCAGGGCCAGCGCGCCGAACCCGCCCATCGAGATCCCCAGCGCCGCTCGCGGGGTCCCCAGCCCGAGCTTCGTCAGCCAACCGGGCAGTTCGGACAGGAGCATCTCCATCGACGGCCCGGTCCAATACTCGTCGCCGCCGTCGATCGTGACCAGAGCGGTCCGCTGCCCGGACGCCGCGAGGAACTCCGGCAGGCCGAGCGCCAGCATCCCGGTGGAACTGCTGCCGCGGCCGTGCAGCACCAGGCAGACGGGCGCGGTCGGGTCGCCCACGACGGCCAGGTCGACGTCACGTCCACGAGCGACGGACGCGAAGTGGCCCCTCACGACGGGAGCGGGTGGGACGGCGGGCACGGTGCCGTCCGGACCGGTCAGGCCGATCCGGCGGCGGACGGCAGGCAGCGTCGACGCCCCCGCCGCGCCCACGCCGACGACGGACGCCACGCCGCCGAGCACGAGAGCGCGTCTGCTGATCCCCATCGGACCAGTTAACCCGCGATCGACGTGCAATCGACAGAGTGTTCACTGATCATGGGAAGCGTGGACACTTCGACACTGCCCTCGGCGCACCCGCCATCCCAGGATTCCGGGATGGATAGCGCACACCGACCACGCTGTTTCGCCAGCGTAACAGGGATGTGACCGATGGCTGTCGACCCGTCAGAGACCACCGCCGCAAGCCAGATCACATCGACGAAGCAGATCAGTCACCCGGATGGCCGAGTCGAGTTGCGCGACTTCTCCGGGATCTCCGAGAGCCGGTACTTCAACCCCGAACTGGCCCCGGTGCCGCTGGAGCAGCGGACCTGGACGACGTACAACTTCTTCGCGTTGTGGATGGGGATGGCGCACAACATCCCCAGCTACACGCTCGCGGCGTCGTTGATCGCGCTGGGCATGGACTGGGTCCAGGCCTTCATGACGATCACGCTCGGCAACCTGATCGTGCTGGTCCCGATGCTGCTCAACAGCCACGCGGGCACGAAGTACGGCATCCCGTTCCCGGTGTTCGCCCGCGCGTTCTACGGGGTGCGCGGCGCGAACCTGGTGGCGCTGCTCAGGGCGTTCATCGCGTGCGCCTGGTTCGGCATCCAGACGTGGGTCGGCGGCCTCGCGCTGCACGTGATCGTGGGCAAGCTGGTCGGCGGCTGGTGGCTGACGGCGCCCGAGGTGCTGGGTCAGAAGTGGACGCTGTGGCTGTGCTTCGTGGGCTTCTGGATCGTGCAGATGCTGATCATCTGGCGCGGCATGGACGCGATCCGCAGGTTCGAGAACTGGACGGCGCCGCTGGTGTCGGTCGGCTTCCTGATCCTGCTGGCGTACGTGGCGGTGAAGGCGGGCGGTTTCGGGCCGATCCTGTCCGCACCGTCGAAGCTGGGCTGGGGCGCGGACTTCTGGAAGATCTTCTTCCCGTCGCTGATGGGCATGATCGCGTTCTGGTCGACGCTGTCGTTGAACATGCCGGACTTCACCCGGTTCGGCGGTAGCCAGAAGAAGCAGGCGCTCGGCCAGGTGCTCGGCCTGCCGACGACGATGTCGTTCATCGCGATCGTGGCGATCCTGACGACGTCCGGCTCGATCGCCCTCTACGGCGAGGCCATCTGGGACCCGGCGACGCTCGCCAGCCGGTTCGACAACCCGCTGGTCGTGGTCGTCGCGCTGGTGGCGCTGGTGCTCGCGACGATCTCCGCGAACCTCGCGGCGAACGTGGTCAGCCCGTCCTACGACTTCTCCAACGCCTTCCCGAAGCGCATCACGTTCGCGGTCGGCGGCCTGATCACCGGTGTGGTCGGCGTGGTGATCCAGCCGTGGCGGCTGATCTCCGACCCGAGCATCTACATCTTCGCGTGGCTGGGCTTCTACGGCGGCCTGCTGGCGTCGGTGGCGGGCGTGTTCATCGCCGGGTACTGGCTGCTGGGCAAGACGCGCATCGAGCTCGACGCGCTGTACATGGACGGCAAGGGGGCCTACTGGTTCTCCGGCGGGTGGAACTGGCGCGCGGTCGTGGCGACCGTCGTCGGCGGGGTCCTCGCGGTCGGCGGCGCCTACGGCGGCCCGTTCCCGACCGACGGGCTGATCCCGTTCCTCAAGCCGCTCTACGACTACAACTGGGTGGTCGGCCTGGTGGGCGGACTCGTCACCTACCTGGCACTGTCGCGGACAGCGACCGACCGCACCAACGAGGGAGTGATCAAGTGACGAACATCGTCCGAGCCGGTCTGATCCAGGCGAAGTGGACCGGCGACAAGGAGTCGATGATCGCGAACGCGGTCGCGGCCATCGCCACGGCGGCCTCTCAGGGCGCGCAGGTGATCTGCCTCCAGGAGCTGTTCTACGGCCCGTACTTCTGCCAGGTGCAGGACGCGGACTACTACTCCTACACCGAGCAGATCCCCGACGGTCCGACGACCCGGTTGATGTGCGAGGTCGCCGAGCAGCACGGCGTCGTGCTCGTGGTGCCGATGTACGAGGAGGAGCAGCCCGGCATCTACTACAACACCGCCGCGGTGATCGACGCGGACGGCACGTACCTGGGCAAGCACCGCAAGAACCACATCCCGCAGGTCAAGGGCTTCTGGGAGAAGTTCTACTTCAAGCCGGGCAACCTGGGCTACCCGGTGTTCGACACCGCGGTCGGCCGCATCGGCGTCTACATCTGCTACGAGCGCCACTTCCCCGAGGGCTGGCGCGCGCTGGGCCTGGCGGGCGCGAAGATCGTGTTCAACCCGTCGGCGACCAGTCGCGGCCTGTCGGAGTACCTGTGGCGGCTGGAGCAGCCCGCCGCGGCCGTGGCGAACGAGTACTTCGTCGGCACGATCAACCGCGTGGGCGTGGAACCGCTGGGCGACAACGACTTCTACGGCCAGACGTACTTCGCGGACCCGCGCGGCCAGCTCATCGGCGAGGCGGCGTCGGACACCGAGGAGGAGATCGTCGTCCGCGACCTGGACATGGACCTGCTCGCCGAGGTCCGGAACCTGTGGGCGTTCTACCGCGACCGCAGGCCGGACAGCTACGACTCGCTGGTGCAGCCGTGAGCACCCTGATCCGCGGCGGCACCGTCGTGAACGCGACGGGCGCGGTGGCCGCAGACGTGCTGGTGCAGGGCGAGCGGATCGCCGCCCTCGTGGCCCCCGGTTTCGAGGTCCAGGCGGACGAGGTCATCGATGCCACCGGCAAGTACGTGATCCCCGGCGGCATCGACGGCCACACGCACATGGAGATGCCGTTCGGCGGCACGTCCAGCGCGGACACCTTCGAGACCGGCACGGTCGCCGCCGCTTGGGGCGGCACGACGACGATCATCGACTTCGCCGTGCAGGCCAAGGGGACCTCTCTGCTGTCCACACTGGACAAGTGGCACGGCAAGGCCGACGGGAACTGCGCGGTCGACTACGGGTTCCACATGATCGTCAGCGACGTCAACGACTCGTCGCTGAAGGAGATGGAGTCCTGCATCGACGCGGGCGTGAACACGTTCAAGATGTTCATGGCCTACCCCGGCGTCTTCTACGCCACGGACGGCGAGATCCTGCGCGCCATGCAGAAGGCCCGCGAGACCGGCGCCACGATCATGATGCACGCGGAGAACGGCATCGCGATCGACCAGCTCGTCGCGCAAGCGCTTGCCAACGGCCACACCGACCCCGTCCAGCACGGCCTCACCAGGCCACCGGAGCTGGAGGGCGAGGCCACGTCCCGCGCCATCGCCCTGGCGAAGGTCACCGGCGCCCCGCTCTACATCGTCCACCTGTCCGCGTCCCACGCCCTCGACGCCGTCACCAAGGCGAGGGACACCGGTCAGAACGTCTTCGCCGAAACCTGCCCCCAGTACCTCTTCCTGTCGCTGGAGGACCTGGCGAAGCCCGACTTCGAGGGCGCCAAGTTCGTCGCCTCGCCCCCGCTGCGCCCGAAGGAGCACCAGACCGAGCTGTGGCGCGGCCTCCGCACCAACGACCTGTCACTGGTGTCGACCGACCACTGCCCGTTCTGCTTCAAGGACCAGAAGGAGCTGGGGCGCGGCGACTTCTCCAAGATCCCGAACGGGATGCCGGGCGTCGAGCACCGGATGGACCTCCTGCACCAGGGCGTGGTGCGCGGCGAACTGTCCCTCGAACGCTGGGTCGAGATCAGCTCCACCACTCCCGCCAGGATGTTCGGCCTCTACCCGCGCAAGGGCGTCATCGCACCGGGCGCGGACGCGGACATCGTCGTCTACGACCCGTCGGCGGAGCAGACGATTTCAGCTGCCACGCACCACATGAACGTGGACTACTCCGCCTACGAGGGCATGGAGCTGACCGGCAAGGTCGACACCGTGCTGTCGCGCGGCAAGGTCGTCGTGGACGGCAGCGGCTTCCACGGCGGCGCGGGCCACGGCAAGTTCCTCGGCCGCGACCTCAACCAGTACCTCGTCTAGGAAGGGCGGCACAGTGGACTTCGGTGTCGTACTGCAAACGGACCCGCCCGCGAGCGACGTCGTGGCAGGCATGAAAGCGGCGGAGGACAACGGTTTCGGCTACGGCTGGACGTTCGACTCGGCCGTGCTCTGGCAGGAGCCGTTCGTCATCTACTCGCAGATCCTGGCGAACACCAAGAACCTCGTGGTCGGCCCGATGGTCACCAACCCGAGCACCAGGGACTGGTCGGTCACCGCGTCCCTGTTCGCCACCTTGAACGACATGTTCGGCAACCGCACGGTCTGCGGCATCGGCCGTGGCGACTCGGCGAGGCGGGTCATCGGCCAACCACCGGCGACGCTCGCCACCCTCGGCAAGGCCATGACGGTCATCAAGGAACTGGCCGAGGGCCGGGAGGTGGAACACCACGGCACCCCCGTCCGCATCCCCTGGGTGAAGAACGGAAAACTCGAGATCTGGATGGCCGCCTACGGCCCGAAAGCGCTCAAGATGGTCGGCGAGCAGGCGGACGGCTTCATCCTGCAAACCGCCGACCCGGACATCGCCAGGTGGACCATCGGCTCCGTGCGCGACGCCGCCACCGCAGCGGGCAGGAACGCCGACGACATCACCATGTGCGTAGCCGCCCCCGCCTACGTCGGCACGGACCTGGCCCACCAACGCGACCAGCTGAGGTGGTTCGGCGGCATGGTCGGCAACCACGTGGCAGACCTGGTGG
>DATMCA010001306.1:0-2783 GCA_035559015.1 Umezawaea sp.
GCGTGGCCGTCGACCCGTCGCTGTACTGCCACGAGTGCAGGATGTGCCGCTTGGGGCGCAACAACCTCTGCGAGCGGTGGAACGCGATCGGGGTCTCGGTCTCCGGTGGTGCCGCGGAGTTCGCGGTGGCACCCGTGGCGAACTGCGTGAAGTTGCCCGACCACGTCCGCACCGAGGACGCGGCGCTGATCGAGCCGCTCTCCTGCGCGGTGCGGGGGTACGACATCCTCCGCTCGCAGCTGGCGAGCCGGGTGCTCATCTACGGCTCGGGCACGATGGGCCTGATGATGCTCCAGCTCGGCAAGCTGACCGGGGCGGCCAGCATCGAGGTGGTCGACATCAACACCGACCGCCTGGCCACGGCGAAGCAGCTGGGCGTCACGGCGACGGCCACGTCGGCGGACGAGCTGGACCGGCCGAAGGGCTGGGACGTGGTGATCGACGCGACCGGCAACGAGCGCGCGATCCAGGACGGCCTCAACCGGGTCGCGAAGGGCGGGACGTTCCTCCAGTTCGGCGTCTCGGACTACGCGGCCCGCGCGGTGATCGAGCCGTACAAGATCTACAACCAGGAGATCACCATCACCGGCTCGATGGCGGTGCTGCACTCGTTCGAACGAGCGGCAGACCTCTTCGCGACCGGTGTGCTCGACCCGAACATCTTCATCAGCGACCGCCTCCCGCTGGACTCCTACGCGGCGGCGATCGAGCAGTTCAAGGCGGGCGAGGGGCGCAAGATCCAGGTCCTGCCCTGACCCGTGCGGGGAGGACCCCGCCCGTTGACCGGAAGCCCATCCGCCGAAGAGGCGGGTGGGCTTCCGCACGTCCGTCCCGCGAAGGAACTCCGGCCCCCCGAACGCGGAGTTCGAGGGGCCGGAGGGGAAGCCGCTGTCAGGCGGCGTGCTTGCCGCGCTTGCGCGGGTTCCTCATGCTGAAGACCACGACACCGCCCGCGGTGAGCATGCAGAGCCCGAAGAGCAGCGGGATCGCGATCGACGCGCCGGTGGTCGGCAGGTCGGTGTCGTCGGCGATCACGAGGACGTTGTCCTCGGTCGTCCCACGGGGAGTGCTGACGGGGGACGACGACGTGCCGCGCGAGGTTTCCCCGCCCTGGGGCCCGCGACCGTCACCGGCCGACGACGAGGAGGTCGAGGTCGAGGAGGAGGACGAGGTCGAGGAGGAGGACGACGACTTGCCGGTGGGCGCCGGCGCGGAACCGTCCGACGTCCGCACCGTCTCCGCCGACGGCGGCTCGATCAGGCTGACCAACGGCGGCACCAGCGGAGGCAGGAACTTCGTCGTCACCGACGTCGACGGGGGCTCCTCCGGCTTGTCCTGACCGGGCGGCTGGGTGCCCTGGCCCGGCTGTTCGGCGGGCGGCCGCTGCGCCACCGTCGTGGTCGTCGTGGTGACCGCGCTCGACGTGGTGGTGACCGGGGGAGGCGTCACGCGCGTGGTCGTCGTCGTGGGCACGGTGGTGCTGGTAGTGGTCGTCGGCGGCGCGGTCGTCCGGAACGACGGGGCCGTCCGCTGGGCCTGCGTCGACGTCGTCGTGGTGGTGGGCGGGACCTCGGCGCACACCTGCTGCGGCACCGACCGGTCGAACGAGAACCCCTGGTCCCCGGTCCGGTCGTTGCCGGCCTTCACCACGACCCGGTACGAGTGCTCGACGTTGCCCGGCCGGATGAACGAGTTCTTGTACGACGACCCGAACCGCTGGCTGTCCAGGACCCGTTGGCCGTCCAGCACGTTGACGGTGTTCGTCACCCGGCCGTTGTAGTCGCGGACCTCGACGGTGAGCACCGACTGACCACCCACGCAGCTCGTCTTCACGGTCGGCGCGTTCGCGCCCGCGGGGTCGACGAAGCCGAACCAGACGACGGCGGTGGTGCCCACGAGAGCGAAGGCGCCCAGGGTGCGCCTGGCTACGCGTATGGCCGCGTCGTCCGATCGTGCAAGCCCCATGGTGACACTCCTGTCGTGGTCCGTACGGCGGGCATCGCGAAGCCGCCACTTGCCTATACGGGGACGGGGAGGTCACTGTTCACGGCAGTTGATGGGCCGATCGGGTGAAGGTTGGTCACTGTCCGAGTAATGACGGGCCTGGTCAGGGGCTTGCGAGACCCCTTCGGGCCGTTAGTCGGGCCGGTGTCGCCGCTTCATGCTGAACAGCACCATGCCGAGTGCGCTGACCAGGCACAGACCGATCAGCAGCGGGATGGCGATGGACGCGCCCGCCTCGGACAGCTCCGACTTGTTGCCGAGCGGGACGATGCCCGTGTTCGTGGTCGGCGTCGTCGAGGACCCCGGATCGGTCGCGGAGGACGCCGGTGAACCACTCACAGTGGGCGCGGTGGTCGCCGTGGTGGGTGCCGAGGCGCTCGGCGAGGACGGCGCGACCGACCCGGGAATGGTCGAAACCGGGGGTTGGGGCGTCTGCCGAGGGGGAACGCACGGTTTCGTCGTCACCTCCCGGACGAACGACTGGCGGCTGTTGCCCGCCACCCGAACCGTGACGACGAACGTGTGCGCGACGTCCGCGGGCCGGGGGAACGAGCCGACGTAGGACCGGTCGAACTCCCGGTTGGACAGCACGATCTCGCCGTCCTGGACCTTGATGGTGTTCCTCCCCGGCGCGTACCCCTTGAGGTCCACCGCCAGGACGGCGCCACCCGCCGCGCAGGACGGGGTCAGGTCCGCCTTCTCGGCCGCCGCGGGGGCGGCTGCCGAGAGCAGCGCGATGGCGGTCGTCGTGGTCACCACGACGGCGCCGAGCCCCGTGC
>DATMCA010001307.1:0-3574 GCA_035559015.1 Umezawaea sp.
CGACCCGTCCGCGGTGATGCCCTCGGCACCCGATCGGATGCGTTCGCGAATGCCCCGCGTGCCTTCGGGCACTGTTCGGTGTAAATCCGGCCACACCGCGGGGGAAAATCGGCAAATCTCGAACCGGTACGGCTTCGATCCGTATTGGTGGTGTCCGGGTGTTGCCGGACCGGAGATTTCGGCTGCCCGCGGGAAGCCGTCGCGGACGAGGGGTGGACATGGGTGAATCCCCCTGTTTTCGGACAAATCCCTCCGGGCGAGGCTTTGTCCCGGAGCCGGTCGACGCCCGAGGTGAACAACGTCACCCGCCGCCGGACCGTGAACCGGCGACGCGGTGAACTTTCGTCGGCAACCGCACGTGTACTGGATCGACCTCTCCACGTCACTTAACAAGATGATCGTTCGGCTAGCATCCCCGTCGCCGCTCCACCGGTGGCCGGCGGCGAATTCCCCCGAAGTGGAGACAGAGGCACGTCCGGCTTCCTCGGAGGAAGGAGCGGGCCGATCAGGACAGCGCAGCGGTGCCGTTACAGGAGGCCTTCGTGAATCCCCAGCAATGGCTAGACGAGTACGAGGCCAAGCTGGCCGACCTGAAGAAGAAGTCCGAGGACCTCCAGGAGAACTTCACCGCCTCCAGCGCGACGGTCACGAGCAAGGACGGCTCCGTCACCGTCACCGTCGGACCCAACGGCGGCCTCCAGAACCTCCAGCTCGGCCGCCGCGCGATGGAGATGAGCGCCGCCCAGCTGACCGGGGCGATCCTGCAGACCGCCGCCCTCGCCCAGCGCCAGGCCGCCGAGAAGGTGCTCGGGGTCTTCCAGCCCCTCGGCGAGGGCACCGAGGCCATGGCGATGGTCAGCGACGCGATCCCGTCCGACGAGGTCGACCTGGACGAGGCCGACGACGAGGTCGAGGAGCCCGTCGAGCCGCCACCACCGCCGGTCCGCAGGCCCGCGCCCGCCGCGCCGACCGTGCGCCCGCCCACCAGGCCGCGCCCCGCGGCGAACGACGAAGACGACGACAACCAGCCGTGGTGACCGGCTCCGGTCTCGACAGGAAGTAGGCAGGGAAAATGGCCGAGACGCCGATCGACTCCCCTCCCGGGATGCACATCACCGAGGAGAACAAGCTCAAGGGCACGCTGTTCGTCGAAGCCTTCGGCAGCCTGATCGACGGGATCAGCAAGGACGCCGAGACCGAGACCGAGAAGGCCCTCGACATCACCTTCAACGCCATCGGCGCGGCCGCGTCGACGGTGATGTTCGTCATGGACCCCCTCGGGTCCCTGATCGGCGCCGGGATCGGCTGGCTGATCGAGCACGTCAGCTTCCTGCGCGACGCCCTCAACCAGGTGATGGGCAACCCGGAGGAGATCCAGGCCAACGTCGAGGCGACCAAGGCCAAGGCCGTGGACCTGCGCGTGCTGGCCGAGGACCACCGCAAGGGCCTGGCCACCTTCGACGGGTGGACCGGCAAGTCGTCGGAGAACTTCAAGGCCAGCATGGACCAGATGGGCGCGGAGCTCGACGAGCTGGCCCACGCGGTCGAGACCAAGGCCAAGATCGTCGGGATCACCGGCATGCTGGTCACCGTCCTGCGCGACATCATCCGCGACCTGATCTCCCAGCTGCTGGGCTCCCTGATCGGTGGAGCGCTCATCGCGGCGGCCACCTCGGTCATCACCTTCGGCGCCTCCATCGTCGCGTTCGTCGGCTTCGCGGTCGGCAAGGCCGTCGCGCTGGGCACGAACATCGCCGCCCGCATCGCGCGCGTCGTGGCGTCGCTGAGCAGGCTGGTGGGCAAGATCGGCAACCTCGACGACGTGGTCGCGAAGGTCAGCAAGGGCTGGGACCGCTTCGACAACGCCGCCGACGTGGCCGAGATCAGCTACGAGGGCTACAAGGCCTCCGACGACGTCGACGACGCCATCGACAAGGGCGTCAAGGACGACGCGGCCAACGACAAGGTCACCGCGGCCAACGACAAGGCCAAGGAAGCCGCCGCCAAGTACGAAGAGGCCAAGGCCAACGAGACCAAGCAGGCCGACGAGGCCAAGGCCGCCAACGACAAGCTCAGCAGCGCCTCGGACAAGTTCTCCGCGGCCAACGACAAGCTGAGTTCGGCGGCCGACGCGGTCAACGCCGCCGCCGCGTCCGGCGACCAGGCCCAGTACGACGCGGCCAAGGCCAAGTACGACGCCGCGAAGATCGAGGCGGACTCGGCCAAGGCCGAAGCGGCCTCGGCGGCGACCAACGCCGCCAAGGAGAGCCGCGACGTGAGCGACGCGGCCAAGTCGAGCTACGACGCGCTCCAGGCCGCGAAGCCGTCGGAGGACGCCGCCAAGGCCGCCTACGACGAGTACAAGGCGAACAACCCGACCGACCCGAGCAAGGCCAACCCGGCGCAGACGGCCGCGGAGACCGACCTCAGCGGCAAGAACGACGCGGCCAAGGCGGCGAACGAGTCCTACGAGAAGGCCAACGCCGACTTCGCGGCCAAGAACGCCGCGGCGGCCGAGGCCAACGCCAAGGCCTACCAAACCGGGTCGGAGGCCGACATCAAGGCCGCCGAGCAGGCGAGCAGCACCGCGAGCGCGGCGGGCGACAAGGTGGAGGCCGCGGCCAACCAGGCCAAGACCACCGGCGAGGCCGCCAAGGCGAGCTACGACGAGTACCAGAAGAACTACTCGTCCGGCACGCCCGCGCCGACCCAGGCGCCCGCGGACCCGTTGCAGCACGCCAGGGACGTCAACGCCAGCACCAGCGTCACCGACGCGGGCAAGGGCGACGCGTTCTTCGGCGGGGCGAGCGATCCGTCCAAGACGGACGTGAACGGCCCCACCGTGCAGGTCTAGTCCAGCCAGCCGCTCAGCGCACCTCTTGGAGAGAACCGGTCATGGCTGTCAACTCGGGTAGCCCCAACGTCAACCCGAACGCCAACCCGTCGGTCAACACGAACCCCGCGCCGCCGCCCCCGCCGCCGCCCGCGGGGATCGGGTCCGGACCGACGGGGAACTCCGGTTTCTCCCAGAGCGAGTCCACGATGAGCGGCCTGCAGGGCCGGGCGGGCGACATGCAGGCCCGGCTCAGCAACATCTCCAGCGGCCTGCGCGGGCTCAACCTGGGCATGGGCTCGCTCGGGCCGATCGGCCTGTTCGCGGTGCCCGCGCTGAACAACTCCAACGATCACGCGGTCGCGCAGGCGGAGCGGGGCTCGAAGGCGTTCGGGGACGTCCAGCAGGGGTTGAAGGCCACCCAGCAGGTGACCGTCTCCACCGACACGAACAACGCCTCGTCGTTCCGGGGGATCGACCCGAACAACACCTTCAAGCCCGTGCCCGGCGCGGCGAACTCCATCGCACCGCCGCCCAAGCAGGGCGGGGCGCAGGTCTCGCAGAAGCCGAACATCCCCGGCGCGTCCGGTCCGGCCCCGGCGCCCACGCGCACGGCGGGCGGCCCGGCCGTGTCCACCGCCCCGAAGGTGCCGGGTGCCGGTGCCGCTCCGGGCGTGAACACCGGTGGTCCGGGCGGCGCGAACGTGAGCAAGGCGCCGACGATCCCCGGTGCCGGGACGA
>DATMCA010001308.1:0-6675 GCA_035559015.1 Umezawaea sp.
ATCCCGGCGGCGTCCCCACCGACGACGTGATCGTCGGGACGCCCGGCGTGGACACGATCCACGGCCTCGGCGGTGACGACGTCATCTGCGGGCTGGGTGGCGACGACCTCCTGACCGGCGGCAACGGCGACGACCGGATCCTCGGTCAGGGCGATGACGACGACATGGTCGGCGGTTTCGGCGAAGACGTCCTCAACGGCGGCCCGCACAACCACGGCGACCGCGGCAACGGCGGACCGGGCGTCGACGCCTGCCCCCTCACGGAGTTCCTGGTCCTCTGTCCCTGATCCGCCCCTCCCGCTGTCCCCGCGCCACCGGTCACCGGCGTCGCGGGGGCAGCGCTTGGCGGAGCAGGAGGTCCGTCGCCGGGTCCGGTCGCACACCTAGCTGCCGGAGCGCGGCCAGGGCGTTGCGGCGGGCGGCCGAGACCCGGCGGAGGTCACGGCTCTTGAGGGCCGCGGCGAGGGCGAGCCGGTGGCCGCGCGCGTCGTAGGGCTCCACCGCGAGGGCGCGGACGGCCAGGTGCTCGGCCTCGGCCGTCTCGCCCGACACCAGGCGCAGTTCGCCGAGGTCGAGCAGGTTGCGCACGTGGTGCGCGCGGATCCGGTCGATCTCGATGCCCACCTCGGGGTCCGGCAGGTTCCGCAGGTCCGGCAGCGGATCACCGCGCCACAGCCCGACCGCCGAGCCGAGCAGGTCCTTCGCCCGGTCGACGTCCCCCGCCGCACGGGCCCGACCGACCTGCGCGGCCAGCGCGTCGAACGTCCACAGGTCGACCGAGAGCCGGTCGGAGCCGACCAGTCGGATCGTGTCGCCGTCGGCCCGCACGTGGAAGGTCGCGTCTCCCCCGGCCCGGCCGGGTTCGACCAGCCGCCGGAGGTGGGTCAGGGTGACGCGCAGGTTCCGCGCCGCGCTCACCGGGTCCAGTCCCGGCCAGAGCAGGTCGAGGGCCCGGTCGCGGGTGAGTACGGGGGTCAGCGCCAGCGCGCCGAGCAGCTGCCGCACCCGTACCCGGCGCAGTTGCGGAACGTCGACCGGGACACCGTCGTGGGTCACCCGCATCGGGCCGAGGACGTCGATGCCGGTCCGGTGCGCGGGCGGCGAGGGCAGGACGGCCAGCAGCCGGGCCGCCCCCGCGGCGACCACCTCGTGGTCCGACCCGCTCGCGCGGCGGAACTCCCGGTGCACGGCGGGCCCGACCGCGTCGGCGAGCCACCGGCCCAGCTCCAGCCCGTCGGGCTCGCGCGCCACCGTGAGCCGGGCGGCCAGTTCCACCGACCACGGCAGCGGCAGGAAGCACAGCGCGTGCTCCGGGGCGATCGTCGTCGGCTCACCCGCGCGGGCCCGGACCAGCGCCCGCGCCGCCGCCCGCGCCCTCCGGTGCGACGGGCCGGGGTCGACGGCGTCCCAGCGGGCGCGCAGGCGGTGGTCGAGGACGTAGCCGAGGGCCAGGAACCGCCGCAGGTGCCGCTCGTTGAACGGCACCTCGACCGGCCACCGGGCCAGGTGGTGGGCGTACGCGCGGCGGGCGGCGGGCTCGTCGCCCGAGGCCACCGCGGCGGCGGCCCGCGCGGCGCAGGCGAGGGCGGCGTCCCGCGGGTTGTCGTGGCCGTCCGGGTCGCCGCAGGGCGGCGGCACGTCACCGCGGCAGGACGCGATCACCGCCAGGAACGCGGAGGTCACGAACGCGTCCCGGGCCGTGCCCGGTCCTCGCGGCGGGGCGTCCCGCAGCGCAACGAGATCCGACGGGTCGCCGTCGAACCAGCGCGCCACCGCCGCGGCCGCCCGGACGTGGTCGTCGCAGTGGCCCACGGTCCGCTCGGCGAGGGCGGCGGCCTCCGCGCCCCGCCCGCACATGTCCAGGCAGTGGTAGTGGAACCGCACCGTGGCCAGGGCGATCACCGGCGGGACCTGCGCGACGGGCGCCCGGACGATCTCGGCGAGAGCGGCCTCCGGGTCGCCGCCGACCTCGGCGAGGGTCGCGGCCGCGCTGTGCCGCAGCAGCCGGGCGATCGGCGTCGGGGGACCGGGCAGGTGGTCGGCCCGGTCGGCCAGTTCGGCCAGCCGCACCACGTCCGCCCGCGAGTGCGCGGTGATCACGGCCTGCGCGAGGACGACGGCGGCGTGCCGCTCCCGCAGACCAGCCCAGGCCCCGTCGAGCAGGGTGTCGATCCTCGGGTCGGTGAAGTCGAGGGCGTGGATCACCGCGGCCCGCAGCAGCACGAACTCCGGTCTGGCCGCCACCGACGGCGTGATCGCGCCCAGCCACCGCTCGGCCATCTCCCTGGGCAGGGCGGACAGCGTGGTGTTGACGAGTTCGACGGCGAGGTCGGCGAGCAGCGCCCAGTCCCGCGTCCGGCACGCCAGGGTCCCCGCGCGGGCCAGGTCTCCCCGCGCCGCCAGCACCGCGGCGGCCCTCCGGTGCAGGTGTCGCGCCTCCTGGACCGTCGTCGTCGCGGCCAGCGCCTCGGTCCACAGCTCGTGCGCGCGGTACCGGCCGTCGTCGAGCGCCCGCACCAGCGGCACCACCCCGGCCAGCACGCCGAGGCGGACCGCCTCACCGGTGACCTCCGCGACCTCGGCGGAACTCGCGGTGCCCAGCGCCGCCAACGCGCCCAGCGCCCGGCGGTTCGGGCCCGACAGCCCGCCGAGGATCTCTTCGCGCGCGTAGCGCCACGGCGCCGACGGCCCGGCCGCGAACGCCAACCGCACCAGCGCCGGCCACCCCCGCAGCGCACCCGCCAACGACGGCTCCCGCCCGAGCTTCCGAGCCAGCGCCCGCAGCTCGATGTCGGTGAAGGACAGGTCGTCGGTCCCGATCCGGACCACGTCACCCGCTGCCTCGCGCCGGGCCAACGGCAGGTCCGGCACCGTCCGCCCGGACAGCACCAGGTGCGCCGTGGCGGGCAGCGACCGCACGACCTCCCCCAGCATCAACGCCCCCGGCGACCCGACGGGGATCTCGTGCACGTCGTCGAGCAGCAGGCACACCTCGACCGGCGCCAACCGGATCACCGCGTCGACGACGTCCCTCGCCCCCGGCACCCGAGCACCGTCCCCTGTGGACAGACCGGCGAGCAGCACCCGCGCGAACACCGCCGCGTTCCCGTGCGCGGCCTCGCAGTCCACCCACACGTCGATCCCCCGCGGCTCCACCAGGTTCGCCCGGTGGGCCTGCGCCAGCACCGTCGTCTTCCCGAACCCCGGCCCCGCGACCACCACCGTGACCGCCCGCTCCCACCGCCGCGCGAGCATCCGGACCAACCGCGGCCTCGGCACCTCGACGTCCAGCGGCCGCGGCGGAACCGCCGGGCTGACCAGGAACTCGCGCACAGCCGACCGCTCAACCGCCGCCTCGATCCCGTCCATGCGGGGAAGATCCCCCAGTGCCCGGTTTGATACCTCCGCGGAGCCGCGCCGGTCGTCACCGACACCGACACCGAAGGCCCGACGCGGACACCGATCAGGAAACCCGATAACGCGTCACCGGGGCAGGCCCGCGAGCGCCGTCGTACCCCACCCGGCGCAACCGAGGAGTCGTCGGAATCGGTGGCTCAAGCCACTAGGCTCGGTGGATGGTCGGCGCGGGGTCGGGCGGGCGCAGGGTGACGATCACGGCGGAGGTGGTCGTCGAGGTTCGGGACGCCGCACTGCTCGAACGGGAGGCCGTGGCGCACATCGACGCGGTCGAGTTCTCGCTGGACGACGAGGCCGGGACGACCGTCGAGCAGGTGCGGGCGGGAGCGCGGGACGCCGTTCGCGGTGATCCGCTGGCCGCGCTGGAGATCCTGGCCGATCCGAGCGCGATGGTGGACTCGGTCGCGGGCGTCCACGCACTCCAGGCGCAGTACCGGGTCGAGGAGAACGGGAGCCGGCTGCCGGACTTCGCCTCGCTGTTCGCGTGCGACGACCCGGCGCGCGCCGAGGACGCCGTGACGCCGAGGACCGCGGCGGTGCTGTGGAGCGTCGGGCAGGTCCTCGCGGACTTCGCCTACGACGACGTCGTGGAGCACGGGGACGACCCGGTGAGCGCAACGGCCGACTGGTCGGTGTTCGACGAGTTCCCGCCGGGCACGTGGGAGCGGGACGCGGTGTGGCGGCGGCAGGCCGCCCGGTCGTTCGACGACCTCTGCCTCGACCTCGAAACCGGACGCCGACCGGTGCCGCGCAGCCGTGCCGAGGAACTGGCGCTGCGCCTGATGGTCCGGCACGCCCGCGCGGCGGTGGCCGACGAGTGGGAAGGCCTGGAGACCGGGTTCTCCGCCATGCCCCGGCACCGGAACGACTTCGACTGGGCCCTCCTCGGCGACGACCGCCAGGACCGGGACGGCGCCGAGGACACCTGGCACACCCCGTTCCCCACCGCGGACGGGCGCGACCCGCGCAGGCCGTTCCGGCGGTGACAGGAGGCCGGAACCGGTCGGTTCCGACCTCCCGAGACCGATCAGAACAGGATCAGGGGCAGGGCACGATCTGGTCGGCGGGCCCACCGACCTGCGTCCAACTGGTGCCGGACACCCACCGGTAGACCCCCTGCCGGTTCGGCGTCAGCCCGTAGATCCCCCCGTCGGTCACCGCCCACTCGTAGCCGGCGCCGCCGACCACCGTCCAGTTGTTGGGCGTTCCCAGGTAGCCGTAGATCGCACTGCCGTTGGGAGTGGTGGCGAACAGGCCGAAGTTCCCGCCGTACAACCAGTTCGCCGGACCGCCGACCTGGGTCCAGTTCGTGCCGTTGCCGTTGTAGCGGTACACGCCGTCCCGACCGGGCGTCAGGCCGTACACGGATTCGCTGGTGACCGCCCACGTGGTACCCGGACCGCCGACGTGCATCCAGTTGTTCGGCGTTCCCAAATAGCCGTAGATCGCACTGCCGTTGGGAGTAGTGGCGAACAGGCCGTAACTCCCGCCGTACAACCAATTCGCCGGACCGCCGACCTGGGTCCAGTTCGTGCCGTTGCCGTTGTAGCGGTACACGCCGTCCCGACCGGGCGTCAGACCGTAAAGCGACCCGCCGGTGACCACCCACGTGCTACCGGGTCCACCGACGTGCAACCAGTTGTTCGGCGTTCCCAGATAACCGTAGATCGCGCTCCCGTTGGGAGTGGTGGCGAACAGGCCGTACCCGCCGCCGTACAGCCGCAGGGCCGGGCCGCCGATCTGCGTCCACCCCGAGCCGTTGTAGCGGAACACACCGGTTCCCCCTGGTGAAAGGGCGCAGATGGTGTTGGCGGCCGTGGCCGCCGGTCTGTTCGGGGCGAACGAGGCCGAGGGCTCGTTGGACGAGAACGGAGCGGCGACCTCGGCCGTCGCGGAGGGTGCGGTCAAAACGCTAGACACGGCGACCAGGATCGCCGAAACGGCGGAAAGGCGCATACGCCATCGTGTGGTCATTAATCCTCCCGAATTCCACCCGAAATGGGATTCAGCCGCTCCCCGACGAACGGGGGAACAGCGAACGGAACCCATCCTCCAGGAATTCGAGCACTCGAACAGCCGCCATCCGACCGTTCCGCGAGTACCCCGGAAGCACGATTGACCGATAATCCGTCAAGGGATTTCCCGCACACGAATTCACCGATTGTATCGTACCGATCAGCAAATCCGAAAATATCACCAGGACGGTGTCGCACGAATGCGGGAGCGCGAATGCGCCACAACGCCGAAAGCCGCCGGACGCGGGTGAGCGCGTCCGGCGGCCGAACGGCGTCGGTCAGTCGTTGCCCGCCTCCAAGGCGGCGTGGTCGAGCAGTTCGTCGTCGGCGACCTCACCGCGGGACGCGATGGCCTCGGCCCCACCGTCGGGCATGGTGCCGATCAGCTCGGTCGACGTGACCTGCGCGGCGCTGACCAGCGCCGCGTGCCTGCTGCCGACCATGCCGAACCCGGCGTACAGCTCCAGCTTGGCGCGGGAGTCGGCGATGTCCAGGTTGCGCATGGTCAGCTGGCCGATGCGGTCGACCGGGCCGAACGCCGAGTCCTCGGTGCGCTCCATCGACAGCTTGTCGGGGTGGTAGCTGAACGAGGGGCCGGTCGTGTCGAGGACCGAGTAGTCCTCACCGCGCCGCAGGCGCAGCGTCACCTCGCCGGTCACCGCCGTGCCGACCCAGCGCTGGAGCGCTTCGCGCATCATCAGGGCCTGCGGGTCCAGCCAGCGGCCCTCGTACATCAGCCTGCCGAGCTTGCGCCCGTCGTTGTGGTACGCGGCGAGGGTGTCCTCGTTGTGGATGGCGTTGACCAGCCGCTCGTAGGCGGCGTGCAGCAGCGCCATGCCCGGAGCCTCGTAGATGCCGCGGCTCTTGGCCTCGATGATCCGGTTCTCGATCTGGTCGGACATGCCCAGGCCGTGACGGCCGCCGATGGCATTGGCCTCCAGCACGAGGTCGACCGCGGAGCCGAACTCCTTGCCGTTGATCGTCACGGGGCGGCCCTGGTCGAAGCCGATCGAGATGTCCTCGGGGGCGATCTCGACGGCGGGGTCCCAGAAGCGCACGCCCATGATCGGCTCGACGATCTCGAGCGAGACGTCCAGCCGCTCGAGGGTCTTGGCCTCGTGGGTGGCACCCCAGATGTTCGCGTCGGTCGAGTACGCCTTCTCGGTCGAGTCGCGATAGGGGAACCCCCGGGCGACGAGCCACTAGCTCATCTCCTTGCGGCCGCCGAGCTCGGTGACGAACG
>DATMCA010001309.1:0-8557 GCA_035559015.1 Umezawaea sp.
CCACCACCAGGGCCGGGTGCGCGTCCTCGCCGACGACGTCCAGCACCTCGGTGGCCACTCGCAGCGCGTCGGCGTGATCGCCCCTGCGGTGGTGGAGTTCCGCGCGCAGCAGCGTGACCCGCACCCACGCCACCGCCCCCGGCCGCAACCGCAGGCGGTCCGCCTCCTCCAGCAGGTGCTCGGCGTCGCGGAGGTTGCCGATCGCCCGGAGCTGCACCGCGGCCGCGTGCGCGAAGGTCGTGCCCGCGCCCTCGATGTCGGCGAGTTGGAAGTGGATCGCCCGCGCCTGGAGGAGGTCCTCCAGCGCGCGGTCGACGTCGAGCAGCTCCGCGTACGCCAGGGCCCTGCGCACCAGCAGGTCCGCCCGGCGACCGAGTTCGGTCTGCCCGCCGAGCGCCTTCGAGCACCGGTCGGCGGCCTCGGCCGGGCGACCGAGCGCGATGAGCGCGTCCACCTGCTGCACGACCATCCCCGAGCTGTCCGCGAACCCGAGCGCGCTCGCCGGCCGCCCGGACTCCGCCTCCACCCGCGCCCGCAGCAGCATCAGCTCCAGGTCGGCCTCCGGGCGCGGGTCGGCGCCCACGGCCTGCGCGACCCAGTGCGCGGCCTGGTCGACCTGCCCCGCCGCGAGGTCGTGCGCGGCGAGTTGCTTGATGATCTCGGTCGCGGGCCTGCCCACCCGTGCGGGCACCACGTCGAGCGCGGTGAGCAACGCCTGCCGCGCACCCGCCGGATCGCCCGCGGCACCGAGCGCGTCGGCCAGCAGCAGCATCAGCGGCAGCCGCTCGGTCGGGGTGATCACGGTGGATTCGATGCCCCGCAACAGGTGCGCCGCGTCCGCCGGGTCGCCCCTCGCCACCAGCAGCGCGGCCATCGCGCCCGCGAGCCGGAACCGGACGTCGACGTCGGAGGGCAGCCGCTGCGCGGCGTTGACGCTCATCTCGACCCGGCTCCACGTCGAGTGGCCGCCGGGGAACCGGTTCGCCCTGGCGATCACCGACAGCGCCCAAGCGCGTTCGGCGTGCGCGGCCACCAGCAGTTCGTCGTCCACCACGGGGAGGTCGGGGCGCAGCAGGACCGGCTCGCCCTCGTCGTCGAGGTAGTCCGGGCCGAGCAGTTCGTCCGCGACACCGGCGACCCACTCCGGCATGCCCTCCTGCCAGGCGTGTTCCACGGCGGCGTACCACCGGGGCGCCGCGTGCACGCCCGCGATCCGGAAGTGGTGGTAGAGCGCCTCCCCGGTCCAGCGCGCCCAGGACCGCGGCTCCGCCGCCGCGAGCCGCTCGTAGTAGTCGACGGCGTCCTGGTGCAGCAGTTCACTGATCGGCTGGGCGGCGACCAGCCGTCGCATCGGCTCGCGGACCGCGGGGTGGAACTCGACGGCGTCGTCGTCGTTCGCCGCGATCCACATCCACGAGGTGCTGGCCGCGTACCGGGTGAGCTGGTCCCACAGCTCGTCGAACCGGACGTGCTCCCCGGAGGCGGTGCGGAACACCGGCACCGAGTCGGGCGGGACGGGGTCGAGGCTCGGCCGGTCGTCCGGCGACCCGGCCATCGACCGGAGGATCCGGGGCAGCAGCACCTGTTGGGCGAAGTCGCGGCTCAGGTAGCGCGGCACGGCGCCGTAGCGGATGAGCCACTGCACGACGTGGTCGTCGATCCGGCCGATCACCCGGTCGACCGCCCACGCGACCCCGGGGTCCAGCGACCGCAACACCTCCGCGGTGATGTTCGGGTACTGCTCGACGACGTCCGCGTACAGGGCGAGCTGCCAGGGCACCCCCTCGGCTCGGGCGATGATCGGGGACACCAGTTCGTCGTCGGTCACGCAGCGGGTGGTGGTCAGGTACTCGCGGCTCTCCTCCTCGGAGAACGCCCGGACCTCGCGCGGCCGCATGACGTCGGCCGGCATCCGCCGGGCGAGGACGGTGATCTCCTCCTCGGCCCTGGTGTGCCTGCCGGACACGACCAGCCGCACGCCCCCGTAACCGTCGTGCAGGTCCGCGAGCAGCTCCACCAGCGCGTCCGCGTCGCCGACGGGCCGCAGCGCGGCCTCCTCGAACGTGTCCACGACGACCAGCACCGGGAGGTCCCGCGCCACGTCGCGCAGCACGCTGAGGAACCGGTACCGCACCTCCTCGGCGTCCACCTCGGTGCTCACCGTGCCGAGCGCGGCGGAACTCGCGCCACCGGTGTCGCCCGGCAGCTTGGCCAGCAGCCTGCGGTAGGAACCGTGCTCGCGCAGCAACTCCTCGAACGGGGCGCCGTCCATCTGGCCGTTGAGCTGGTGGGCGATCTCCAGCGCCACCAGGAACGGGTACTTGGTCGCGTTCACCGGGTCGACCGCGTCGAGGTCGAGGAACGCGCACGGGACGCCGTCGCGGACGCAGCGCCCGGAGATGAACCACTTCACCATCGTCGACTTGCCGTGGCCGCCGGAACCCAGCAGCCGCAGCGCTCTCGGGCCGCCGGCCGCGAGCAGCGCCTCCAGCTCCGCTTCGAGCGCAGGCCGGTGCAGGTACCGGGTCGAGCCGAGGAACGTGCCGCGCAGCACCTCACGGGCGTTCAGCGCGCGCTTGCGATCCTTGCGCAACGCCACCATCGGCTTGCCGATGAACGGGCGCAGCAGCGGGTCGACCAGCACGTCCAGCAGGTTGTGGCACCCCGCGAGGTCCATCCGCTCGGCGGCCGCGTCGAACTCCTCCTCGAACGCCTCCGCCGCCGACCGCTCGTCCACCAGGACCAGCGCGCGAAGCCGTTCCACGGCCAGCGATCGGGCCGCGCTGTGCGAGGCCAGCGACTCGGCGAAGGCCCGCAGTTCCTCCGGCACACCGGGCTCGACGTGCCCGCCGAACCAGGTCGACCAGGCCGCCTCGCGGAGCCCCTCGACCACGCGGAACTTCGCGTCCCCACCGGGCAGCCACTCCACCGCGCCGAAGTCGACGAGGCGCCGGACATCGGCGCCCCCGTCCACCCGCAGGACCGCCGCGAACACGTCGTCGTCGAACAGCGGCAGCACCGAGCACCGCGCCAGGGTCCGCCGGTCCGGCTCCGGATAGCTGTTCAGCACCTCCCGCGACGTCGGGGGCACCTCGGGGAACGTCGCCCAGGCCGTCATCGCAGTCCGACCTCCGACAGGTAGCCCGCCCCGTGGTGGACGACCTCGAACGGTGCGAGCAGGTCGTTGAGGGCCATGACCCGCTCCTCCGCCCACTCCAGCATCAGCTGCTCGAACCGGGCCCACTTCGCCCGGTCCGCGGCGAGTACCTCGTCCGGCTTGCGGCGGGCGAGGTACTCGCGCACCAGCAGCACGGCGTCCTGCTTGGCGAACTTCCGCACCTCGATCTCCAGGTGCGGGGCGACCCGTTCGCCGGTCAGCTCGCGCAGCTGTTCCAGGCCACCCGCGACGACCACCTGCACGCCGTGAAGGTCACCCCGCGCCGCCGGGGCCAGCAGGCCGTTGACGAACGCGTCGTGGTCGCTGACCCTCGTCACGTCGTCGAGCAGCACCACCAGCCGATCGGCCCTGGCCAGGTTCACCAGCAACCCCTGCAACTTCTGGTACGGCGGGTCGACCGGCACGAACGACCCCGCCGGTCGAGCGGACAGCGTCGGCGGCCCCTGGACCTCGCCGGACAGCGCGGACAGCGTGTCGTCGCACAGCGGCGCCGCGAAGTCGTCCAGCCAGCGCTTCGCCTCCTCGACGACCATCCGGACGAAGTCGGCGGTGCTGACCCTGTTCCTGCCCTCCAGGCTCACGTAGACGACGGACCCGCCACTGACCAGCCTGGTCAGCAGGTAGGACCGCACGACCATGCTCTTGCCCGCCTTCTCGACGCCGGTCACGTACAGCAGGCTGTTGTCGAGCACGCCGACCCCGCGGTGCACCCGCCTGCGGTCCGCCGAGCGGTCCACGAGGTGCGGGACCTCCTTGAGCTCGTGGTAGCGCTGGAGCACGTCCTTGAGTTCCCACCGCCGGGAGTGGCGCAGCACGGAGCTCGGCTCGGCGGCGGTCTCGACGACGGGCAGGACCCAGTCGGCCGCGCTCATCCCGGTGGCGAACTGGAGCCTGCCGCGCGCCTCCGCCACGGCGACGTCGACCGGTCGTCCGCACGCCAGCTCGCGGTACAGGGCCTCGGCGAACAGGATCGCGGCGGTGGACGCGACGTCGCCCTGCGTCGAGACGACGGCCGCCGCGCCCTCCTTGAGGAACGCGTCCGACACCCCTCGGACCGCGGTCCGGCCCGCGGTGCGGCACGCGTTGAGCACCACCAGCCGGGGTGGCGGCTTGCCGCCGAGGGCCCGCGCGACGAAGCGCGCGGTGAGGTCCCACTCCCCGCTGTCCGCGACGATCTTCAACGCGGGTGCCCCACCGGTCCCGGTGCCGTGGCCGACGAAGTGGAAGACGTGCGGGAGCACCTCCGCGAACGCGTCGCGCAACTCCTCCCGGCTGGGTTTGGTCAGCACGTCGACCTGCCAGCAGCACGGTGCTCCGCGCAGACCGCGGTAGATGGCGTCGACCTCCGCCACCGAGTCGACCGCCGGGTCGTCCGGGTCGCCGACGACGATCATCAGGTGGATCGGCACCAGCAGCTCGTCCGGATCCAGCGGGTAGGGCAGCGTGCTCCGGACGGCGGGCTGCTCGGCCCTGGCGAACGGGCACTTGTCGTCGCCGTCGACGAGGAGTTCCCACGGCAGCGCCCGCAACCGGTCCGCTCGCACGTCCAGCGCGATCCGCTCGACGCCCTGGTTCCACGCCTCCCCCAGCCCACCACCGCTCAGCAGGCCGAACAGCTCACCCCCGAGCGCGGCCAGGACGTCCTCGTCGGACGCGGCGAAGTCCACGACCTGCGGCAGGTCGTCCACGGCGACCGTGCGTTCCCACCCCTCGCGCATGGGATCGCCCCGCTCGTCGACGACCTCCGCCCGGATGAGGAAACCACCCTCGGTCTCACCCATCCGGAAGAGCAGCCGCCGCACGTCGACGCCGGTCCGCGCCTGGTCCTCCCGCACGTGCCTCCCCCGTCACTCTCCCGGAGTGCCAAACCCCCTGCCCACTCCGGGAATCGCGCGAACGGCGACACCGTTACGGCGAACCGCCCGATCGGCCCAACGCCCGAGGGGGCGCGCGGAGCAGCGGACGTCGGTGGGCTCGACGTCGTCCGCGGACGGCGAGCGACCACTGTGGACGGTCCCGCCGAAGGCGCTGCCTCGGCGGGAAACCGCCCGAGTTCCCACCGTCAGAGATCCGGATCGTCACCCGATGTCGTCGGCTCAGGCCGCGATCGGGCTCGGATCCACGACCGGACCAGTGCGACCAGCTCCCCCGCCTCGACCACCACCGGCCGCACCGACAACAGCGCCGTCACCCACTCGACCACGGTCAGGCCCATTGCCGCCTCCTCCGCTCCGCCTCACCCGATCCTCGTTGTGGCACAACCGGAGTTGACGACTTCGCACGAACGTTGACGCGCGTGGACCAGGTCGTACATTGGGCACGTGGGAGTGCTCATGCGACCGGTCACCCCGCCCGGACCCATCAGCGACCTGTTCGACCGACTGCACGACCTGCACCTGCGCGCCGGAGAGCCGGGACTGCGTCGAATCGCCGCCGACCTCGGCATCGGGGTCGTCAGCCACGCGACCGTGCACAAGGTCTTCACCGGCCCGCGGGTCCCGAAGTGGGGTTACCTCGAACTCGTCGTCGAGGTGCTGGGCGGGGACACCCGTGAGTTCCACGCGCTCTGGCTCGCCGCCCGGCGGGCGGAACGAAGGTTCCCCGCCGTGGCGACCGCCGACGTGGAGCCGGGCACGGGTGCGGCGCCGTGGCACTGCACGGACGTGTTGAGCGGGCACGGTGGTGAGGTCGCCGGAGTCGCGTTCAGCCCGAACGGACGACTGCTGGCGACGGCGAGTGCCGACATGTCCGTCCGACTCTGGGATCCGCGGCACGGCACGCCGGCGGGCGAACCGCTGGTCGGCCACCGCGGACCGGTCTGGGGTGTGGCGTTCAGCCCGACCGGTCGCGTCCTCGCCACCGCGGGCGTGGACACCACCGTCCGGTTGTGGGACCCGGCCACGGGACGTCCCTCGGCGTTCCCGCACCTCGACGACCACGGCGGTTTCGTGGTGGGGGTGGTGTTCTCCCCGGACGGTCGAGCTCTGGTGACGGGTGGGGGCGACGCGGTGATCCGGGTGTGGGACCTCACGGACGGCGGTGCGCTCCGCGCGGCGTTGCCGGGTCGTGCGGGGCCGGTCAACGACCTGGCGGTGAACTCGCGCGGCGTGATCGCCTCGGCGAGCCTCGAAGGCGAGGTCCGGCTCTGGGACGCCGCGGCAGGCGGGTCGACCGGTGCGTTGCTCAGCGGCCACACCTCATCGGTCGCGTGCGTGGCGTTCAGCCCGGACGGGCGCCTGCTGGCCGCGGGCGCCGACGACGGGACCGTTCGGGTCTGGGTGGCGGCGACGGGTGCCCCCGTGCGTGAACCGTGGACCGGGCACGACGGGCCGGTGTGGGGAGTCGCGTTCGCGACGCCGGACGTGCTGGTCACCGCGAGCCGCGACCACACGGCTCGGGTGTGGGACGTCGTCAGCGGCGCGCCGCTGGGACCACCGCTCGTCGGGCACGTCGACGCGTTGACCCACGTCGCCGTCAGCCCGCGAGGGGACGTCATCGCCACCGCGAGCGACGACGGGACCGCACGGCTGTGGCGGCCGTCCGGTCGGGCGCCGGAGTCCTGATCACGAGCGGAACACCGGCACCCGCCCGGATAGGGTCGGGGTGTGCTCAAGACGCGCCTCGACCTGGACCGGATCCGCGCGGCTCGCCGGGTGGTCGACCCGGTGTTCCTGGACAGCCCGCTGTACCGGTGCGACGCGCTGGGGAGGCGGCTCGGCTGTGCGGTGAGCGTGAAGGTGGAGACGGCCAACCCGGTGCGGAGCTTCAAGGGGCGCGGGACCGAGTTGGTGACGAGTTCGCTGGGGCGGGCCGCCGTGGTGTGCGCGAGCGCGGGGAACCTCGGGCAGGCGCTCGCGTGGTCAGGGCGGCGGCGGGGGCTTGAGGTGGCGGTGGTGGC
Organism: Umezawaea sp.; assembly: GCA_035559015.1. GTDB lineage: Bacteria > Actinomycetota > Actinomycetes > Mycobacteriales > Pseudonocardiaceae > Umezawaea. Next base: position 7,077 of record DATMCA010001309.1, read on the forward strand.
GTCGCGGAGCGCGCCCGTGGTGAAGCTCGACCGGATCAGGGCGTTGGGCGCGGAGTTGGAGCTGGTCGACGGGGACATCGAGGTCGCGCGCGCACGGGCCGCGGAGGTCGCGCGGGAGCGCGGGATCCGGCTGGTGGAGGACAGCCTGGACGTGGAGACCTGCGAAGGGGCGGCGACGATCGGGCTGGAACTGCTGGGCGGGGAGTTCGACGTGGTGCTGATCGCCCTGGGTGGAGGGGCGATGGCGACCGGGGTGGGGTACGTGCTGAAGTCGTTGGCGCCGGAGGTCGAGGTGGTGTGCGTGCAGCCCGCCGGTGCGCCCGCGTTGACGCGGTCGTGGCACGAACGGCGGGTGGTGACGACCGAGTCGACCGACACGATCGCCGACGGTGTCGCGGGGCGGTTCCCGATCGCGGAGGTCTTGCAGGACCTGCTGGTGGTCGCCGACGACGCCGTGCTCGTGCGCGAGTCGTCGATCGTCGAGGGCATGCGGTTGCTGCTGGAGCACACGGGGCTGGTCGTCGAGCCCTCGGCCGCCCTCGGGGTCGCGGCCGTGCTGGAGGACCGCGAGCGGTTCGCCGGGCGTCGCGTCGTCACGGTGATCTGCGGTGGGAACGTGGACCTGGACGCCTACCACCGCTGGACCAGGCCTGCCGGCCGGAGCGGGTGATCAGATCCGCACGACCTGCCGCACGACCGCCGAGTCCACCACCCGGTAACCGGAGGGCACCTGGATGGTGTCCACCGGCCGGGGGCCGACGAGGGCTTCGACCTCCGCGGGCAGGCCCAGGGAGAAGTCGGCCACGTCCACCGGGATCCGAGTTCCCGCCGGGGCTTCGCAGACGAGGTCGCCGACACCGTAGAGCTCGAACACCAGGTTCGCGGGAACGGTCGTGGCGGCGGACTCGACGCGTTGGCCCGCCACGACGCACGCCCGCACCGCGTCACGCGGCAGGGAGACCTGGATCCGCCAGCCCCGGCGCGGGGAGTCCACGCGGAAGTGGACGGTGCGGACGTCGGCCGCGGTCGTGTCGGCGAGCGCGGTGACCGTGGGTTCCGCCAGCGGCAGGTCGGGGGCGGGGGCGCGCAGCACGGGGTCCCTCAGCAGCGGGAACTCGCCGGCCAGCGACACGCGTTCGGGGTCGGCGCCCAGGACCCGGCCGGTCCAGTCGTCGGGTTCGGCGTCGCCGGTCAGCCACGTCGACCGGCCGGTGGCCGCGTCGCGGAGGTAGAGCAGCCCGTCCGGGCGCCGCTCGCGGCCGTCGAACCCCGAGACGAGCACGCCGGTCGTCAGCAACGCTAGCGCGACGACCGAGGCCGTCGCCGCGAGGAACCCCGGCCGGGGCAGCGCGGCGAACAGGGGCAGGACCACGACACCGGCCAGCACCACGAGGGCCACCGCGACCCCCACCAGCTTGATCCCCAGCGCGACCGTCAGCGTCGACACGACCGGCGCGAACAGCACCACCGTCACAGCGGGC
>DATMCA010001310.1:0-3755 GCA_035559015.1 Umezawaea sp.
CGCTGCCGCTCACCCCGAACGGCAAGCTGAACCGCAAGGCGCTGCCGAAGCCGGACTGGTCCGCGCTCACCGGCGACGACCGCCCGGCGACGCCGAGGGAGCAGGTGATCGCGGACCTGTTCGCGGGCATCCTGGAACTCCCGTCGGTCGGCGTGCACGACGACTTCTTCGCGCTGGGCGGGCATTCCATGTCGTCCATGCGGCTGGTCGGCCAGGTGCGCTCCGCGCTCGGCGTCGAACTGTCCATCCGGGACGTGTTCGACTCGCCCACGGTCGCCGGTCTGGCCGCGCGGCTGGACGGCGCGTCGGACGCCAGGCCGCCGCTGGTGCCCGGTGCTCGGCCCGCGGTGCTGCCGCTGGCGCCGCCACAGCGCTGGCAGTGGGAACGCGGGCGCGCCAACGACCACGCGCTCTCGCTGCGCTCGGCCGACGGCTTCGACGCCGACGCGCTGGCACGGGCGTGGGCGGACGTCGTGGAACGGCACGAGCCGCTGCGCACCGCGCACTCCGCCACCGAGCAGCGGAGCGGGTCGGCGCCGGCGCTGGTCCTGGACCCGGTGACCGCCGACCTGGACGCCCGACTCGCGGAACTGGCGCGCGCCAACGGGTTCCCGCTCCAGGCCACCCTGGTCACCGACCGGTCGGGCGCGCAGGCGTTCCTGCTCACCGCGCACTACCTGGTGCTGGACGAGTGGTCGGTGGTCCCGCTGTTCCGCGACCTCACCGCCGCGTACACCGCGCGGCTCGCCGGTCGCGCGCCGACCTGGACGCCGCTGCCCGTCACCTACGCCGACTACACGACGTGGGCGGGGGACTGGCTCGACACCGCCGCGGCGCCGCAGCTCGACTACTGGCGCACGGTCCTGCGCGGCGCTCCGGTCGACCTGGCCCTGCCGTTCGACCGCCCGCGCCCGGCCCAGCCGAGCGGGGCGGCGGACATCGTCGGGTTCGCGCTGGACCCCGTGCTGCACCAGGGGATCGACCGGTTGGCCCGCGAGACCGGGACCAGCCTGTTCATGGTCGTGCAGGCCGCGCTGGCGGTGCTGCTGACCCGGCACGGCGCCGGGGAGGACCTGCCGATCGGCACGCTGGTCGCGGGCCGGGGCGAAGAGGTCCTGGCCGACCTGGTCGGCTGCTTCTTCAACACCGTCCTGCTGCGCACCGACACGGCGGGCGACCCGAGCTTCACCGAGCTGCTGGCCCGGATCCGCGAGACCGACCTGAGCGCGTTCGACCGGCAGGACGTGCCGTTCGCGGACGTCCTGGCCGCCGGGGCGCCCCGGCCGAGCGTGATGCTGGTCCACCACGAGCGCGCCCGTGCGGAGGTGCTCGAAGGCGGCATCGGCGAGTTCGACGCCGTCCCGATCACCACGACGGACGTCGACCTGACGTTCAGCCTGTACGAGCCGCAGGGCGACGGACCCGTGCCCTGCGAGCTGATCTACGCCACCGACCTGTTCGACCGCGAGACGGTCGAGGGGTTGGCGGCCGAAGTGGTCGAGGTGCTGGCCGCCGCCATCACCAACCCGTCCGCCGCCATCGAGAGGACCGAGTCATGAGCAACCCCTTCGAGGACACCGAGGGCCGCTTCTTCGTGCTGGTCAACGACGAGGAGCAGCACTCGCTGTGGCCGTCGTTCGCCGACGTGCCCGCCGGCTGGCGGCCGGTGTTCGGCGAGGACACCCGCGAGGCGTGCCTGGCGTACGTCGAGACCACCTGGACCGACCTGCGGCCCAGGAGCCTGCGGGACGCCATGAACGCCTGACACCCGTTCGGGCGGGAACGTGTCGCTCGAAAGGGGACAAACCGGCCTGCCCGAAGGATCTCGGGAAAATCGGTGAATACCTTTCGCGGCATGACGATCCTGGAGACGACGTCCGAGGTCGAGGGACTGGTCCGCGACACCCTGGCCGCGCACCAGTCCTTCTTCCTGGCCACCAGCGGCGACGAGGGCCCGTGGGTCAACGGCGCGTACTTCGCCGAGACCGGCCTGTTCACCCTGTCGCTGGTGCTGGAGCAGCGCGGCCGAACCCTCGCCGCGATTCGCCGGAACCCGCTCGTGTCGGTGATCATCTCGACGGGGTCACCCGCCCAGCCGTTCCTCCAGGCGCAGGCGACGGCGCGCGTCGTGACCGGCGCCGAGGCCGACGAGGTGCGCCGGGTGCTGCTCACGAAGGTGCCGCAGGCCGAGCCATTCCTCGGCGCGCCGATCGAGGCCGTCCAGCTGAAGGTGTCCGCGTGGCGCGCCACCGACATCCCGAACGGCTGGCTGCCCGGCCGTGAACTGGTCGACGTGCCGGGTGCGCGCTCGGTGTGACGAGGGGACTCCCGCCGGTCCGCTGGGCTGAGCCGTTCAAAGGGAACCGTGACGTCCGAGGACGGCACGACGATCGGCTTTCGCCGGTTCGGGGGTCGTCCGGCCACCGGCGCGCAGTACGTCTTCGGGGTCGCCGACGGCGGCTTGTTCGCGTGACCGACGCGGTGACTCGCGGGCAAGTAGCATCGGTCGTCGGCGAGGAGGTCGGTTGGTGCGTCGTCCGCGAGGTCCCGGTCACTTCGTTCGGCACGTGCGCGTGGAGGACCTCGCTGATACCGGTCGTTATCCGTTCACGCTTCCGGCTGTGCGGGCGTTGGTGGCCGATGGGTTGGAGCTGGCTCCCGGGGTGACGTTCCTGGTGGGGGAGAACGGGAGTGGGAAGTCCACGCTCATCGAGGCTTTGGCGGTGGCGTGCGGGTTCAACGCTGAGGGCGGTAGTCAGAACTTCCGGTTCGCCACTCGGGCGTCGGAGTCGTCGTTGGCGGATCACCTGGTTTTGTCGTGGGCTGGGCGGAAGCCTCGTACCGGGTATTTTTTGCGGGCTGAGTCTTATTACAACGTTGCTACTGAGATTGAGCGGTTGGGTGACTTGTCCGCTTATGGTGGGGTGTCGCCGCATGAGAGGTCTCATGGGGAGTCGTTCATCGATCTAGTTAGTCATCGGTTCGGGGGTGAGGGGTTGTACTTCCTGGATGAGCCGGAGGCTGCGTTGTCGGTTCGAGGTTGTATGGCGGTGGTGCGTCGGTTGGTTGATCTTGTGGGGCAGGGTTGTCAGTTTGTCGTGGCTACGCACTCGCCGGTGCTCCTTGCTTTGCCTGGGGCGGTGATTTTTGAGATTGGTGAGGATGGTTCTTTGGGGCGTGCCTCTTATGATGAGGCTTTGCCGGTGAGGTTGATGAGGGATTTCTTGGGGCGGCCTGAGGTTTATTTGCGGCATTTGTTGGAGTGAGGATGTCGGTCTCGTCGTGGTGTTCGATTTGACTTGGGGCCCCTCTTTTTGGCGCTAGTCGGCCCAAAACGGCAGGCTGAACAGCTGACGGCCGACTGAGTTTAGCGCCAAAAACCCCAAGTAAAATCGAACACAGGTTCCGGCGGAAGTGAAGAGCAGGCCGCAAGCTCGGCAAGATGGGTGGCTGGGAATGGGTATTAAGGTAGGACGGTTTGGGGAGTGAGGTTTGAATAGCCGGCTCGCAACTTGGGTGGGACTGAGAGCTTTAATCGTGGACGATTTTACTTGGGGGATTTGCCCCTTAAAATTGCGGATCGGGCAGGGCTTTCGGGCACTGCCTTTTCGCCCGATCAAGGGGCAAATCTAGGGGCCCCAAGTCAAATCGTCCACAGCACGCTGGAAGCCACTGCCGCCCCTCCAGCCACCCTGGCAGCCACTGCCCCACCTCGAAACCACCCTGGCAGCCACTGCCACCCCCAAAACCACGCC
>DATMCA010001311.1:0-2140 GCA_035559015.1 Umezawaea sp.
GACATCGACCACACCGGCCGGGCCGCGCTGCTGACCGCGCTGCGCCGAGCCGAGGAGAGCGCGCGCCTGCTCGGCCACTGACCGTGCGAACGTCCCGCCCGGTCAACTCCCGGATCGCGCGTCCGCCAGGAGGAAGTGGTCGAGGCAGAGGTCCAGCACGGCTTCCAGGTGGTCCGCGGAGCCGGTGGAGAGCAGGACGCTGACCCCGCCCTGGACGGCGGTGACCACGGCGGCGGCCGTGCGGTCGGCGTCGAGGGCCGGATCGGCCTCGCCGGCCGCCTGCGTGGCCTCGATGCCACCCCGGACGGCGGCCTGCCACCGGCGGATCAACTGCGTCGTCACGGCCTGGGCCGCCGGGCTGTACCGGCCCACGTCGGCGATCAGCACCCCGAGCGGGCAGTGCGGCCCCTGGTCGCGGCAGGTCTCGACGACGGCGTCGCGCCACTTCTCCCACGCCGCGCGCGAGGCGAGTTCGCTCAGGTACGGCTCCTGGTCGTCGAACACGCGCCGGGCTTCGAGTTCGGTGACCGCGAGCAGGAGTTGTTCCCGCCCCTGTGGGAAGTAGTGGAACACCTGGCTCTTGCCGGTGACGCTGCGCCGGCACACGTCGTCGAGCGTGGTGGCGAGCGTGCCGCGTTCCCGGATCTCGGCCGCGGCGGCCTCGACGATGCGTCGGCGGGTGGCGGCGCCCTTGGCGGTGGTCACGCCCGGACTGTACTTGCGGGTACATTTTTCCGGAAATAGCTTCGCCGCATGAGAGCGATCGTGATCGACGGACCGGGTGGACCGGAAGTGCTGCGACTGCGCGAGCGGCCGGCACCTCGTCCGGGCCGGGGAGAGGTCCTGGTGGACGTCCGCGTGGCGGGCGTGAACTTCTTCGACACCGCCGTCCGCGGGCAGGGCCTGGTCGAGGTGCCGGGCGCGGAAGGCGCGGGCGTGGTGGTGGAGACGGGCGAGGGCGTGCACGAGTTCGCCCCCGGTGATCGGGTCGCGTGGATGGACACCACCGGTCACGGCGGCTACGCCGAGCAGGCCGTGCTCAACGTGGACCGCGTGGTCGCGGTGCCCGACGCCGTCGACGACGAGACGGCCGCCGCCCTGATCCTGCAAGGCCTGACCGCGCACCACTTCGCCACCGTCTCCCACCCGGTGCGGCCGGGCGACGTCGCGCTCGTGCACGCCGCCGCCGGCGGGGTCGGGATGCTGCTCACCCAGCTCGTCAAAGCCCGCGGCGGCACCGTGATCGGCCTGGTGTCCAGGCCGGACAAGGTGGGGGCCGCCGCCGACGCGGGCGCCGACCACGTCCTGGTCTCCACCGGTGGCGCGTTCGTCGAGCCGGTCCGGGAACTGACCGGGGGCGCGGGCGTGCACGTGGTGTTCGACGGTGCGGGAGCGACCACGTTCGACGCCTCGCTGGAGGTGCTGCGCACGCACGGCACGCTGGTGTTCTACGGACCGCTGATCGGCGAGGTGCCGACCATCCCGATCAACCGGCTGCCCCGCAGCGTCCGCCTCACCTACCCCACGACCGACGACCACGTCGCCGGCACGGGGGAATTCGCGGCGCACACGGCCGAGTTGTTCGGGCTCGTCGAGAAGGGTGAGCTGGTCGTCCGGATCGGCGGCCGGTACCCACTGGCCGAAGCGGCCCGAGCCCACACCGACATCGAATCCCGCAGCACCACCGGAAAACTGCTCCTGATCCCGTGACCCCGTCGAGTTCGACGCCGCCACAACGCTTATGCGATCCGTATTCGGCCGTCCCTAGCGTTCCCCCGTCATGATCGCGAAAGACGAGGAGAACGACGAATGCTCCGCAGAGCCCTGCTCGCCCCGGTGCTGACCCTGGCCCTGCTCGCCGCCACTGCGGGTCACGCCGACGCCGTCATCGGCGGCGACCAGGTCGACCAACGGCTGCCCTGGATCGCCTCGGTGCAGCAACCGGACGGCGGGCACGTGTGCACCGGCAGCCTCGTTGCCCCGCAATGGGTGCTGATGGCGTTCCACTGCACGCTGGCGGGCCCCGACTTCCGGATCAGGATCGGCAGCCTCGACCGCACGGAGGGCGGGGACGTGGTCGGGTCGGCGGAGGTCCACCCGCACCCCACCGCGTACTACGACGAGCAGACGCACACGTTCG
>DATMCA010001312.1:0-12022 GCA_035559015.1 Umezawaea sp.
CCGGCAGGCCAAGCCGCCGCGCCGTGGACCAGCGGGTCGCACCGCCGGTTGCGGCAGGCGACCACCGACGGCCGGGCAAGCCGGGAGCAGAGCGCCATCCCATGGCAAACCGGCCAGGACAGCGATCCACCTAACGCCACAGGTCCGGGAGCAGGGCACCGCCCCATGACCTGGAGGGCCGTGCTGTCACGCCGGCGGTCGTGGCAGAAGGCCAATGAGTCGGGTGAGTGGCGGGACCAGGAGTTAGACCAAGGCTCCCTCCAGCTGGCGGGCGAAGGTTTGTGGGGCGATGACGGGGACGTTGTGCTTGGCGGCGGCTTTGGCCTTGGCGGTGGTGGTTTCGGAGGTGATCAGGGCTGTGGTGGTGGCGGAGACGCTGCTGCTCGCGCGACCGCCCAGTTCCTCGATGCGTTCGGCCACGGTGGTCCGGGTGTAGCCGGGTACCGAGCCGGAAACGACGTAGGTCTTGCCCGCCAACGGTTTCGTGCCGCCGTCGTCGACCAGGCCCATCGCCAGACCGCTGACGGCCAGGCGGTCGATCACCGGACGCAGCCGAGCCAGGCCGTCGACCACGGCCTTCGCCTTCGCCGGACCCATGCGGTCGATCTCGGCGATCTCCTCCACGGACGCGGCCAGCAGCACCTCCATGGTGCGGAACCTGGCGGCGAGCCAGCGGCCGACGGATCTGCCGGTCATCCGGATGCCCAGCCCCGTCACCACCCGGTTGAACGGCTGCCGCTTGCTGGCCTCCAGGCCCGCGATGATCTCGGCGGCGTTCGAAGCGCCCAGCACGCGGACGCCGCCGGTGGTCGTCAGGCCCATCGGCAGCTCGGCCAACTGCTCGGCGGTGAGGTCGTACAGGTCGGCCACGGTGCGCGCCAGGCCCGCCTCGACCAGCGCGACGCACAGGGAACGGCCGATGCGGTCGACGTCCAGCGCGTCGCCGGAGCACCAGTAGTCCAGCGCCGCGGCTGCCAAGCAGGTCGGGGTGTTGCAGCGCCACAGCAACGACGTCGTGTCCCACTCCTCGCCGCACTGCGGGCAGCCGGGAGGGGGCGTCCACGGTGTCAGGTCGTGCGGCTGCTCGCCGATCGGCGCCGTCACGCGCGGGATCACGTCGCCCGCTCGCCACACGGCGACGCGTTGGCCGATGGCCAATCCCTGCTCCTGCACCCAGCTCACGTTGTGCAGCGACGCGCGCGAGACCGTCACCCCGCCGACGGCGACCGGTTCGACCACGGCCGTCAGGCCCAGCCGCCCGGTGCGGCCGATCGAGGTCTCGATGCCCAGCAGGGTCGTGCTCGCCAGGTCCGGCGCGAACTTGTACGCCATCGCCCAGTACGGGGTGCGCGAGCCGGAGCCCAGTCGGACGCGCGCGGCCGTGCCGTCGACCTTCACCACGGCGCCGTCGATCGGGTACCCCAGAGCGGCTCTGCGCGCGCCGATGGCACGGATCGCCTCCACCACGGCGGGAGCGCCGACGTGGGTGCTGGAAGCCCCCAGCAGGCCCACGGCGGTCGCGAACCCGAGCGCGGCGGCCTGCCCCATGCGGTCGAGGTGGCTGTCCGCGTCGGCGGTGATGTCGTAGACCGCGCACGTCATCGGGATCGCGTACGGGCGGTCGGCCTTGCGCAGGCTGCCCGCCACCCCGTTGCGCGGGTTGACGAACGGCTTGCCGCCCGCGCCGACCCGCGCGGTGTTCGCGGCCTCGAAGTCCTGGTCCGTCATGTACACCTCACCGCGCACCGACCCGCTCCACGGCGATACCAGGCTCGGCGGCAGACCCGCGATCCCGCCGTCCCGCAACGCCTGCTCCGTCACGTCCTCACCGGACTGGCCGTTGCCCCGCGTCGCCACGAGGACGAGCGAGCCGTCGACGTACTCCGCGTGCACCGCGAGGCCGTCCAGCTTCGGCTCCACGAGCACCGGCAGCTCGCCGAGGCCCTCGACGAACGCGACCAGCGCGGGCTCGTCCAGCGCTTTGTCCAGCGACAGCATGGGAATCGCGTGCCGGACGTCGCCAACGGCCGAGGCGCCCGCCGCGACCTCGGTCAGCAGCCCCTGGTCGTCCCAGCCGGGGTGCTCGGCTCTCGTCGCCGCGATCCGGGCCACCAGCACGTCGTAGTCGGCGTCGACCATCACGAGTTCGCCGGTGTCGTGGTACGCCGCCCCGGCTGTGCGGGCGAGCGCCACCGCGGCGTCGTAGGAACTGCGGTCGGCGAAGGCTGCGGAAGACATGGACGGGAAGGTACGGACGGGGTCCGACAATTTTCGGCGGACCTACTCCGACCTGCGGTAGAGCGCCACCAGGACGCCGTGGACGGCCTCGTCGTCCCCCGCGTCCTCGGCCTCGTCCAGCAGCCGTTGCAGCTCGGCTCCGAGCCGTTCGGCGGCGGACGCGGTCAACCGCAGGTGCCGCAACGACACCAGCGGTTCCGCGGCCCGGCTCACCTCGTGGGCCATCGCGGCGAACACGGCGGCGTTGTGCTCCGCCGGGGCCTCGTGCACCACGAGCTTCCGCGCGGTCCGCTGGTAGTACTGCTCGGTGCCGCCGCGGACCTGGCGCGTCTCGACCACCCGCACCATGCCCACGTCGCGCAGCACCTTGAGGTGGTGCCCGACGGACCCCTTGTGGACGGCCAGGGCCTGCGCGAGCCCGCTGATCGTGGCGGGCTTCTGCCCCAGCGCGAACAGCAGCCGCTGCCGCGTCGGGTGCGAGAGCGCCTTGAACTGCTCCGGGGTGCCGATCTCCAGGACTTCCTCGGCGAACGAATCGCTCATGAAGAAAGTGTCTAATTCTCTTGACGCTTTCGCAACCCCGGCCCGACACTGGACGCATGGACACCGCCTCGATCGTCACCGAGATCCGCGCGCTCCTCGTGGAGCACTACGTCTTCCCGGACATCGCCACCGAGCTGGACGCGTTGCTGGACAAGCGGAGCACCGAGGGCGCGTACGCCGCCGCGAGCACCGCGGAGGAGCTGGGCGCACTCGTCACGGCCGACCTCCAGGCCGTCAACGGCGACCGCCACCTGCGGCTCAAGCACCACGAGGACGAGATCCCGGACGGCGACGACGCCGCGACCGTCCAGATGGTGGAGAAGGAGGCCGCGCTCTCGCTCAACGGCGTCCCGAGGCTGCGCGCGTTGGAAAGCGGCGTCGCACACCTGGAACTGGCGCCGCTGCTGTTCCCGGTCGAGCTGTCCGGCGACGCGATCGCCGCCGCGCTCACGCTCGTGGCGGACGCGAAAGCGCTGGTCCTGGACCTGCGGGAGAACCGCGGCGGCGACCCGGCGACGGTGGCGCTGGTGTGCGGCTACCTGCTCGACGAGCCGACCCACCTGAACACGATGTACTTCCGCGACGGCGAGACCTACAGCCAGTCGTGGAGCCCCGCCTACGTGCCGGGCAAGCGCTTCGGCGGCACCAAGCCGATCTACGTGCTCACCAGCCCGCGGACGTTCTCCGGCGCCGAGGAACTGGCCTACGACCTGCAACAACTGGGTCGCGCGACCGTCGTCGGCGAGCGGACCGGCGGGGGCGCGCACCCGCGGCGGGGGTTCCGGGTGCACCCGCACCTGGAGGCGACCATCCCGACCGGGCGGGCGATCAACCCGGTCTCGGGCACGAACTGGGAACTGGTGGGCGTGAGCCCGGACATCGAGGTCCCCGCCGAGGACGCGCTCGACCGCGCACTTCAGGAAGCCCTGGCGCGATAAGGGGGTCCGCCGCGAACGACGGACCCCCTCCAACGGCCTAGATCAGCAGGACTTGGTCCAGCTGCACTCCAGGTCCGCCCGGCGGTCGCCCTTGGTCTCGACGGGCGCCTGGCGCTTCGACTGCACCTGCGGCTGGGCCTGACCCGCCTTGTCCGACGCGAGCCGGACGGCGACCGCGTCCTCGATGTCACGAGGCGGGCCGGAGACGAAGTCGTTCTGCATCAACGAGAACACCAGCTTGCGACCGTCGGCGTTGGTGACGTAACCGGACAGCGCGGTCACGCCCGTCATCGAACCGGTCTTGGCGTGCAAGTTGTTCGCGGCGGCCGTGCCACCCATGCGATTGCGGAGCGTGCCGCCGACGAACCGGTCCTGGACGCCCGCGATCGGCAGCGCCGCGTACCAGTCCTGGAACCACGACTTGGTGCGGGCCTTGCGCAGCACCGACACGAACAGGTCGGGCGAGAGCAGGTCCATCCTGGACAGACCGGAACCGTCGAACAGGTTCATCGTCAACGGGTTCGCGTCCAGACCGGGCAACGCCGACTCCAGCGCGCTGATGCCCGCGGCCCAGCTGCCCTGGCCGGACACCTTGCGGCCCATGGACTTGATCAGGATCTCGGCGTGCAGGTTGTTGCTGAGCTTGAGGAACGGGATCAGCAACTGGCGCAGGGTCATGGACTGGTGGGCGACCAGGACCTGCGCGGAAGAAGGCGTCTCGCGGAACTCGGTACCACCGGTCACGGTGATCCCGTGCGCCGCCAACGACTTGCGGAACAGGCCCGCGACGAGCGTGGTCGGGTCGTTCACCGAGATGTACTCGTAGTAGGGCGCGGCACCGGGGGCGAGCGAACCGCCGATGTTGACGACGTTCGTGCCGTGCGTGCGGTGCACGAAGACACCGTCGTTGGAGTTGGTCGTGGCGTTGTTGTTGATCGTGAGGTCGACCGGCGGGATCAGCGTGATCTGCGCAGGCTGACCGGCCGCGGCACCGGGGCTGACCTTGACCGCCACCGAACCCGAGTCGTAGTCGGTGTCCGGCGCGATGGTCAGGGCGGACGTCTGCGCGCTGTAGTAGTACGGCTCGTCGTCCCACGCCCAGCCGGTGCCGAGCGGGATCGAGTCGAACCAGCTGTCGTCGGCGACGAGCGAGCCGCGGACCTTGGTGACACCCGAGGCTGCCAGCTTCGCGGCGAGGTCGTCGTAGTCGGCGGCCAGCATGGTCGGGTCGCCGGTACCGCGCAGGTAGAGGTCGCCGACCAGTTCAGCGCCCTGGACGGTCGCGGACGAGCGCAGGTCGGTCGTCCAGCGGTGGTCGGGGCCGAGGGTGTCCAACGCCGTGGCGGAGGTGATCAGCTTGGCCGTGGAGCCGGGCTGGAAGCGGGTGTTGCCGGATCTGGTGTAGATGTTCTCGCCGGTTTCGGCGTCCTTCACCACGAGGCCGACCGTTGCTCCGACGAGGCGGGAGTCGGAGAGGATGCGGTCGAGGTCGGAGGCGAGGGGGTTGGCGTCCACCGCTGTGGCGGCACCGGTGGAGAGACCGAGCACGAGCGTCATGGACGCGAACAGGGCTACCAGTCGTGGCCTTCGGATCATGATCCGATTCTGCCGGTAGGTGACCCCTCGGTGTCATGAGGGGCGCTCACATCACCACAGAACCATCACATCTTGGGTGTGAGGGGGGCTGGTACTCCCAGCGGTGGGCCCTGTGGCTGGGAGTACCAGCGGGGTGCGGGGGCTGGGAGTACCGGCGTGGTGTGGCTGTGGCTGGGAGTACCAGCGTGGGTGGCCGATTTGACTTGGGGCCCCTAGATTTGCCCCTTGATCGGGCGAAAAGGCAGTGCCCGAAAGCCCTGCCCGATCCGCAATTTTAAGGGGCAAATCCCCCAAGTAAAATCGGCCACGGTTTTAGGGCCCCGTGTCGCCCAGGTGGTGGGTTGGCCAAGCCTTGGGGGCCCGGTCAGGCTGCCGGTTTGTTGGTCATGCGGCTTTGTTGGCCGTGCAGCCCGTTTTAGGCCCTGATTACTGGTTGTTCGCTGGTGTCCTCGATGGTGGGCTGTACCAGCGTGAGGTTGGTGCGTACTCCCCTGCTGTACTTGGGGATCTTGAGGATGATCTTCATGCCTGCGTCTGGTGCTGTTTCCACCACCAGTGCGTATTCGTCGCCGAAGACTGCTCTCATGCGGTCGTTGATGTTGCCCAGGCCCACGTGTGCGCCGGTTTGGTGGGCGTCCTTCAGGTCGTCGAAGAGGCGGTCGGGGTCCATGCCCACGCCGTCGTCTTCTACGCTGATGAGTGCTTCTGCGCCGTTGTCCTCGGCGATGATGGTGAGTAGGCCGCCGCCTGGTTTCTTGGCGATCCCGTGTCGTACGGCGTTCTCGACCAGAGGTTGCAGGACCAGGAACGGTAGGACCACCTGGAGGACTTCCGGGGCGATTCGCAATCTCACGTTCAGTCTTGGGCCGTACCTCGCCTGTTCGATGGTGAGGTAGCGGTGGATGTTGGTCAGTTCGTCGGCGAGGGTGGTGAAGAAGCCGTCCGTCCTGAAGGAGTAGCGGGTGAATTCCGCGAATTCCTGGAGCAGTTCCCTGGCGTGGGCGGGGTCTGTTCTGATCAGGGAGGAGATGGTGTTCAAGGCGTTGTAGACGAAGTGGGGGGAGATCTGGGCTCGTAGGGCCTTGACCTCCGCTTGGGCCAGGGCCTGCCTGGATTTTTGCAGGACCTCCAGCTCCAGCTGGGTGGAGACGAACCTGGCGGTTTCCTCGGCCATGCGGATCTGGCGCTTGTTGGCCACGCCGCTGATGACGATCAGCGTGCCCGCCACGTCGTTCTCGACGACCAGCGGGACGATCACGGCGCTGTGCAGGGAGCACGGGCCGGGTAGTTCGCAGCCGAGCTTGCGGTGCTCGACGTGTTCCTTCTGGCCCTCGTTGATCGCCCTGGCGATGTACTCCTGCAAGAACTCGTAGTGGTCGTTCGCCCCGCCGTCCCAGGACAGCAGCGTCCCCTCGTTGTCGGTGATCCCCACCGCCACGCACCGGAGCATCTCGCGCAGGTGCGGTGTCGCCTTGTCCGCCGCCTCCTGGGTCAGGCCCTCGCGCAGGTCGGCGGACGCCTTGGACATGCGGTGCAGCATGTCCATGACGGCGTCTTCCACGGAGGTGCTCACGCGGCGAGCACGGCAGAGCATCACGAAGAGGCCGAGGACGGCCAAGGTCGCGATGACGCCGAGCACGGTCCGCTCGGCCAAGAGGTCACCCACGGGGACCATGCTGTGCTGTCGGGTGCCCTCTCGGCAAGGGTCTCGTGTCCTCAACGCCCGTACGGTCCACCGGATTGGGTAGACATCCGATGATTTAGCGGGAAAAGTGGCGATGTGCAGAAGGTTGTCGAGAAGTCGCCCAAGGTCGCTTTGTTCGCAACATGCCTGACTGACACGTTGTACCCGGCGACGGCGCGGGCCGTCGTGCTGCTGCTGGAGCGGCTGGGGTGCTCGGTGGAATTCCCGCTCGACCAGACGTGCTGCGGCCAGATGCACTTCAACACCGGGTATCCGGATCACGCTCGCGGACTTGCGGGTTCGTACGAACGGACGTTCGCGGGCTACGACGCGGTGATCATCCCGTCCGGGTCGTGCACGGGCATGGTGCGCGACATCCACCCGCAACTCGGTTCGCGGCCCGCGCCGACCTACGAGCTGTCCGAGTTCCTGGTCGACGTGCTGGGCGTGACGGACGTGGGCGCGTACTTCCCGCACCGGGTCACCTACCACCCGACGTGCCACTCGCTGAGGATGCTCGGCGTCGGCGACAAACCGCTGTCGCTGCTGAGGGCCGTGCGCGGGCTGGACCTGGTGGCGCTGCCGGACGCCGAGTCGTGCTGCGGGTTCGGCGGGACGTTCGCGCTGAAGAACGCCGACACGTCCACGGCGATGCTGTCGGACAAGATGAGGCACGTGCTGGACACCGGGTCCGAGGTGCTGACGGCGGGCGACAACTCGTGCCTCATGCACATCGGCGGAGGGCTGTCGCGGCTGCGGACGGGCGTGCGGCCCGTGCACCTGGCCGAGATCCTGGCGAGCACCGAGGAGGACCCGTGGGCACCCGCAACCCGGTGACGTGGCTGGGCAGTCCGAAGTTCCCGGACGCCGCCCGGACAGCGCTGGCGAACACGCAGCTCCGCAGCAACCTGCGCAAGGCCACGGGCACGATCCGCGGACGGCGCGCGGCGGCCGTGGAGGAGATGACCGACTGGGAAGACCTGCGGCTGGCCGGTGAGGCGCTGAAGGACGAGGTGCTGCTCAACCTCGACGTCTACCTGGAGCGGCTGGAGAAGTCCGTCACCGAGCGCGGCGGCGTCGTGCACTGGGCGCGGGACGCGGCCGAGGCGAACGAGATCGTGCTGCGGCTGGTCCGCGAAACCGGGTCCGACGAGGTGGTCAAGGTCAAGTCGATGGCCACCGCCGAGATCGGGCTGAACGAAGCCCTCGAAGCCGGTGGTGTGACGGCGATCGAGACCGACCTGGCCGAGCTGATCGTCCAGTTGGGCAACGACCGGCCGTCGCACATCCTGGTGCCCGCGATCCACCGCAACCGCTCGGAGATCCGGGAGATCTTCCGCCGCGAGATGCCGGACGTGCCGGAGGGCCTGACCGACGAACCCCGCGACCTGGCCGAGGCCGCGCGCGCCCACCTGCGGCGCAAGTTCCTGTCGGCGAAGGTGGCCGTGTCCGGCGCGAACTTCGCCGTCGCGGACACCGGCTCGATCGTGGTGCTGGAGTCCGAGGGCAACGGCCGCATGTGCCTGACGCTCCCGGAAACCCTGATCACCGTGATGGGCATCGAGAAGCTGGTGCCGACGTGGTCCGACCTGGAGGTGTTCCTCCAACTGCTGCCCCGGTCGTCGACGGCCGAGCGGATGAACCCGTACACCTCGGTGTGGACCGGCGTGACCCCCGGCGACGGCCCGCAGCGGTTCCACCTGGTGCTGCTCGACAACGGCCGCACGAAGACCCTCGCGGACGAGGTCGGCAGGCAGGCGTTGCGCTGCATCCGGTGCTCGGCCTGCCTCAACGTGTGCCCGGTGTACGAGCGCACCGGCGGCGAGTCGTACGGCTCCGTGTACCCCGGCCCGATCGGCGCGATCCTCACCCCGCAACTGGTGGACGACCCGCACGACAAGCAGGCCGCGTCGCTCCCGTTCGCGTCGTCGCTGTGCGGCGCCTGCTACGAGGTCTGCCCGGTCCGGATCAACATCCCCGAGGTCCTCACCCACCTGCGGGCCAAGTCCGTCACGGCGCGCGGCCGCTCGCCCGAGTCGATCGCGATGGCCGCCGCCGCATGGGTGTTCAGCTCCCCCAGCCGGTACGAACGCGCGCAGAAGCTGGCCACGTTCGCCAAGCTGATCAGCCACGACGGCCGCATCACCCGCCTGCCCGGCCCCGGCGCGGCGTGGACGTCGTCCCGCGACGCGCCCGTGCCGCCGAAGCAGTCGTTCCGCGCCTGGTGGAAGGAGAACCGTGGCTGACGCGCGCACCGAGGTCCTGGCCCGCATCCGCGCGGCGCTGGGCGACCGCCCGCCGCCCGTGGAGGTCCCCCGCGGCTACCACCGCACCGGACCGGGCTCGCTCGACCTGTTCGCCGAACGGGTGGCCGACTACCGCGCGACCGTGCACCAGGTGTCACCGGACGGCCTCGTCGACCTGATCGCGTCACTGCTCGCGGGCCGCCGCGTCGTCGCCCCGACCGACCTGCCCACGTCCTGGCTGGTCCCGTCGGTGACGTGGCTGCCCGACTCGCCACCGCTGACCGTCGAGGCGCTGGACGGCTCGGACGGCGTGCTCACCGGCTGCGCCGTGGCCATCGCCGACACCGGCACCATCGTGCTCGACGCGGGCGTCGCCCAGGGCCGCCGCGTGCTCACCCTGCTGCCGGACTACCACCTGTGCGTCGTCCACGGGTCCCAGGTCGCCGCCACCGTCCCGGAGGCCTTGGCCCGCCTCGACTCCGTCCGCCCGCTGACGTTCATCAGCGGCCCGTCCGCCACCAGCGACATCGAGCTGAACCGCGTCGAGGGCGTCCACGGCCCCCGCACGCTGGAAGTGATCATCGTGCGGGACTGACGGGACCGGCCGACACTCGGACGATGGAAAAAGGCGACAAGGTCTCCTGGTCCAGCCACGGGCAGCGCGTGCAGGGCGAGGTGGTCGAGGAGATCACCTCGGACACCGAGGCCGCGGGCCGGACCGTGCGGGCGTCGGAGGACGACCCGCAGTACCGCGTGACGAGCGACAAGACCGGCAAGGACGCCGTGCACAAGCCGCAGGCGCTGCGGAAGAAGCCGTGAGCGCCGACGAGCCGGAACCGTCACTTCAGCAGGCGGGACATCCGGCGGTCGGCTAGTGGTTTGCCGCCGGTCTGGCAGGTCGGGCAGTACTGGAACGCCTTGTCGGCGAACGAGACCTCGCGGACGGTGTCGCCGCAGACGGGGCACGGCAGGCCGGTGCGGGCGTGGACGCGGAGGCCGGAGCGCTTCTCGCCCTTGAGGGTCGCGGCGGACTGGCCGACGGACCTGGCGACGGCGTCGGTGAGGACGGTCGTCATGGCCTCGTGGAGCAGGTCCAGCTTGTCGTCGGCCAACTTGCCCGCCGTGGCGTACGGCGAGAGCTTCGCGGTGTGCATGATCTCGTCGGAGTAGGCGTTGCCGATGCCCGCGAGCAGCGTCTGGTCGGTGAGGGCCGTCTTCAGCCGCTCGCCGCGGCCTTCGAGCAGCGACGCGAGGTCGTCACGGCTCAGGCTCAACGCGTCCGGCCCCAGGCGGGCGATGCTCGGGACCTCCGCCGGATCGCGGACGATCCACGCGGCCAGGCCCTTCTTCGTCCCCGCCTCGGTCAGGTCGAAGCCCGGTCCCTGACCGGGTGGGCCGAGGTGCACGCGCAGCGCCAACGGGCCGCGGCCCGGTTTCGGCGGTGGCGCGGACATGTTCTCCGACCAGCGCAGCCAGCCCGCGCGGGCCAGGTGCACGATCAGGTGAATTCCGTCGCAGTCGACGTCCAGGTGCTTCCCGTGCCTGCCCGCGCCCGTGACGGGACGGCCGACCAGCGCCGTCCACGGCGGGTCGAACGTCTTCAGCACCTGCATGGACGCGACGTCCACGCGGTGCACCGTCCGCCCGACGGCGTGTTCGCGCAGGTGGTGGGCCAGCGCCTCGACCTCTGGTAGTTCCGGCACCAGCCCAGTGTCACCCGCGAACGCCGATCAGTCGACCGGTTGCAGCGGGCCCTCGACGTCCGGCAGGGAGTACATCTCGATGTTCCGCGACACCTTGGACGCCTCCTGGCGCACGGTGAGCACCCCGCGGACCTGGCCCATCCACAGCTCCGGCGGCTGCTCGTCGGCGGTCGCCTTCGACTCCGCGACCAGCGTCCACGGCCTGCGCAGGCTCCAGCGGACCGGGAAGAACAGGAACAGGAAGATCAGCGCGAGCACCAGCCACGCGGGCACGACGACCTCCGAGGGTGTCCACGAAACGAGGATCACGCCCATCACGATGACGATCAACATCATCATGACGCCGGGCCCCTGGCCCCCGCTCACGTCGTGCTCGAAGTCGCCGTCGGGGGACGGGTTGCGCCATTCGATCCGGCTGCGCACCGTCCACATCCGGCCGTCCGCACCGCGCACCAGCCGCGTCATCACCGTCTCCTAGGCCTCACGAGCGATCACTCAGCGTTGGCTAACGCTACCCGCAAAGCGTTGCACCCGGCGGGTGAACCGGCGGGGCCTCGTCGTGGCGGGGAGTGATCGCGAATTGTGCCAGTCACTCCGCGCGGTAGGCGGTGCCGTAGGTCGGGATCGGCGGTGGTGTCGACGTCGGCCGGATGATCACCGTGGTCGGGGTCGGCGACCCGCTGGACGACGCCGTGCCGGACGAACCGCCGAGCGACTTCGTGGGGTTCGTCGACGTGACGACGGGCGCGGTGCTGCTCTGCTCCGCGCTGCGGTCGGAGGCGGTGCTCTCCTCGACGACCTGCTGGTCGGCCGCCCCCACCGGCTCGTCCGGCTGCCCGGTCATCGTGACGTTCGTGTCCCGGACCTGGTCCGACGCGGAGTCGGCCTGGTGCCGGGCCGGGGGCGGCGGCGCGGCCACCTCGTGCTGGCGCGTGGGCCGCTCGTCCTCCTCGGTCCGCGGCAGGTCGGTGATCACGCCGGGGGACTGGCTGGTCGTCGTGGTGTCGCTGGTGGTGATCACGAGCTGCAACCCGTGCGGCGCGTCCTGGTCCGCGCGGATCACGCCCGGCCCCG
>DATMCA010001313.1:0-10237 GCA_035559015.1 Umezawaea sp.
TGCCGCTGCCCGCCCGAGAGGTTGGCGGGCTTGCGATCCAGCAGCGAGGTCAGCTCCAGGACCTTCGCCGCCTCGTCGACCTTGGCGTTGATGGTCTCCTTGTCCAGCTTCGCCAGCCGCAGCGGGAACGCCATGTTCTCCCGCACGGTCATGTGCGGGTACAGGGCGTAGGACTGGAACACCATCGCGATGTCCCGGTCCTTCGGCGCGCGCTCGTTGACGCGCTCGCCGCCGATGCGCAGCTCGCCGGTGGTGATGTCCTCCAGCCCCGCGATCATGTTGAGGGTGGTGGACTTCCCGCAGCCGGACGGGCCGACGAGGATGATGAACTCGCCGTCGGCGATCTCGATGTCCACTTCCTGGACGGCCAGGGCGCCGTCCGGGTACTTCTTGGTCACCTTGTCCAGAACGATTTCGGCCATGTGCAACTCACCCCTTGACGGCGCCGGAGGTCAGCCCCGCGACGATTCGGCGCTGGAAGAACAGAACGAACAGGATGATCGGGATCGTGATCACCACGGCGGCCGCGGCGATCGACCCGGTCGGGTCCTCGAACTGCGAGCTGCCGGTGAAGAACGACAGCGCGACCGGGACGGTCCTCGACTTCTCGGTCGAGGTCAGCGAGATCGCGAACAGGAAGTCGTTCCAGCAGAAGATGAACACCAGGATGGCGGTGGTGAACACACCGGGCGCGGCCAGCGGGGCGATGACCCTGCGGAAGGCCTGACCGGGTGTGGCGCCGTCCATCTTGGCCGCCTTCTCCAGCTCCCACGGGATCTCCCGGAAGAACGCCGACAACGTGTAGATCGCCAGCGGCAGCGCGAACGTGATGTACGGCAGGATCAGGCCGGGCCACGTGTCGAAGAGGCCGAGCGAGCGCTCGATCTCGAACAGCGGGGACACCAGCGACACCTGCGGGAACATCGCGATCAGCAGCGAGACGCCGACGAGCAGCGACTTGCCGGGGAAGTCGAGCCGGGCGATGGCGTACGCCGCCATCGTGCCGAACACGACGGCGACGGCGGTCGCGATCAGCGCGATGCCGATCGAGTTCGCCAGCGCCCGCACGAACTCCGTGGTCTTGAAGATCTCCGAGTAGTTGTCAAAGGTCCACGACCGCGGGATGAAGTTCCCGTCCGCCAGCGTGTCCTTGGACTTGAACGACAGCGAAACGATCCACAGCACCGGGAACAGCGCGTAGATCACCACGACCGCGTTGAGGATTCCCCACCGGGTCTTCTTGGCCGTCGTCTCGGCTCCACCGATGCCCGCCATCAGCGCTTCCCCCCGTCGTCGCTACCAGGGGCAGCCGTGCCGAACAGCTTGATGAAGATGAACGCGATGATCGCGACGGCGATGAAGATGAGCACCGACATCGTCGAACCGATGCCGAGGTTCAGCCCCTTGATGAGGTTGTTGTACGTCAGCATCGACACCGACGACGTCCCCTGGGACCCGCCGGTGAGCACGAACAGGTTGTCGAAGATGCGGAACGCGTCGAGCGTGCGGAACAGCAGCGCGACGAGGATCGCGGGCTTCATCAGCGGCAGGATCACCTTGGTGAACCGCTGCCAGCCGCTGGCGCCGTCGAGCGCGGCGGCCTTGAGCAGGTCGTCCGGCACGAGGGCCAGACCCGCCATCAGCAGCAGCGCCATGAACGGCGTCGTCTTCCACACCTCGGCCAGGATGACCACGGCCAGCGCCGGGATCTTCTCCGTCAGCACGGGGTCGCCGCCCATCAGCTCGGCCAGGTAGCCGGTGCCGGGCGTCCACGCGTACCGCCAGGAGAAGGCGGCCACGACCGTGACGATGCCGTACGGGATCAGCGTCGACGTGCGGACGATGCCGCGGCCGACCAGCGTGCGGTGCATGATCAGCGCCAGCGCCATGCCCAGCACCAGTTCGATGACGACGGACACGACCGTCATCACGACCGTGACCCACACCGCGTTCCACCAGTACGGGCTGGAGAGGACGGTGATGTAGTTGTCCAGCCCGACGAACTCCTGCCGGTCGGGGAACTTCAGGTCGTAGCGCTGGAGCGACAGGTAGACGGAGTAGATGATCGGCCACGCCGTGACGGCGAGCATGATGAACGCGGCGGGCGCGCAGAGCAGCCAGCCGAGCTTGCGCTCGGCCCTCTTGCCCTCGCTCAGCACCGCCTTCTTCTTGGGCTCGGCGGCTTTCACCGCCGCGCCGGACTTCTCGGTCGTGGTCTGGCTCACGGCAGCACCCCCTTGGAGTCGAGCGCGTCCTGCAGTTCGGAGCGCAGGCGGTCGGCCGTCGCCCGCGGGTCGATGCTCGCGGGCGGCGAGAGGATGGTCGAGATGACCGTGGAGACGTTCTGGTACGCCGGGGTCCGCGGGCGCACGCTCGCGGTCTTCAGCGTCTCCAGGATCGCGTCCTTCATCGGGTACGGCTTCGCCATCTCCGGGTCGTCGTAGACGGACTCGATGGTCGGCGGGACACCGTCGTTGATGGCCGCGTACTTCTGGCTCTCCGCGCTGCGCAAGCACATCACGGCGTCGAACGACTCGTCGGAGTGCTCGGTGAAGCTGCTCACCGCGTAGTTGATGCCGCCGACGGTGACCTTGGAGTCACCGCTGCCGACCGACGGGTACGGCGCCCACTTCAGGTTCTTGATGTAGTCGGCGTTCTTCGCGCCCGCGGCGTAGACGTACGGCCAGTTCAGCATGAAGGCGGCCTTGCCCGCCTCCATCGCGAGCCGCGCGTCGTCCTCGGCCGCGTTGGAGAACGAAGGATCGACCACATCGGACGTGGCGAACTTCTTCAACGTCTCCAACGCCTTCACGGCGCCGTCGTCCACGACGGCCTTGGTGCCGTTCTCGTCGAGGATCTTGCCGCCGGCGGAGTTGACGAGGGTGTTGTAGAGGACGACGAGGCCCTCGTACTGCTTGCCCTGGCCCTCGATCAGCCCCGGCTTGCCGTCCTTCTTCAGGGTCTCCGCCATCTGGATCATCTCGTCCCAGGTCTTCGGCGGGGTGGGCACCAGGTCGCCCCGGTACCAGAGGAGCTGGACGTTCGTGTTGTCCGGAGCCCCGTACAACTTGCCCTCGTAGCTCGCGGTGTCCAACGGGGTCTGGAGCGTCCCGTCCTCCACCTCGGACTTCGCCGAGCCGGTGAACTCCTTGATCCAGCCCGCCTTGGCCAGCTCGGCGGTCCACGTGACGTCGAGCGCCAGCACGTCCATGCTGGTGTCCTCGGCGGCCAGTCGCCTCACCATCTGCTCGCGCTGGCCGTCCGCCTCGCGCGGGAGCTTGTGGTAGACGATGTCGTAGCGACCGCCGGCCTTCGAGTTGCACTGGTCGACGATCTTTTGAAAACTCTCCTGCGGGTACTTGTAGACGTTGATCGTGATGGCGCCATCGCTGGACCCGCATGCCACGAGAACCGGTGCCGCAACGATCGCGGCCCCCAGAGCCGCGGCGATCCGATGGCGTGGTTTTCGGCTACGACCTGACCGGTCGACGTCCTTCATCGGCCTTGCCTCCTTCCGACAAACCACGGAGGAGCCAGACCCGCTGAGTCCGGCACCCCGTCGTGCCTGCTCGGCCCCGGACTGCTGACGCAGCCCGTGGACCGGTGGAAGAAACGTAGGCCTGGTGATCAGGTGCCGCAACCAATGAAGGCAACGATTCAGTCGCGAGCAGCCGTTACCCGTTCAGGAGTGCCGCTAAACCCCTAATCTTTCGAGTCTTTCGGCCCCACGGGGCGCATGGCCAGCCTGGCCAGCAGGTCGCGCCCCTGTTCGGCCGAACGCGGTTGGCACAGGACGTCGTAACGACCGGCGACCAACTGGCTCGCGGACTGGAAGTCGCGCTTGCCGCGCGTCGACCCGTACCCGACGGCGGCGAACACGAGCCCGAAGACCACACCGATGGTGAGCCCGACCAGGATCGGCCCCGCACTGGCGCCTGGGCTGCTGTTGAACAGGCTCAGCAGGACGCCGACGAACAGGCCGAACCACGCGCCCGAGGCGGCGCCCGTGCCGAGCACGCGCCCCCACGACAGCCTGCCCGTCACCCGTTCGACCAGCATGAGGTCGACCCCCACGATCGTGACGTCCTGCACGGTGAAGTCGCCGTCGGCCAGGAAGTCGACCGCGCGCTGGGCCTCCTCGTAGGTGGCGTAGGACCCGATCGGCCAGCCGGTGGGCGGCGTGGGCAACCGGGGCGGAACCCCTGGTCGGTTCTGACCGGAGAACTGACTCGTCAAGGTGACCACCTCTTCGCGGTGCTGATCACCCCATCCTGCCAACACCGGGCAAACAGTGCGAAGCGGGTTCGCGGAACAAGACGAGATCGTGACCGGTCAGCCGCGCGAGCGGTAGTCCCGGAGGAGCCCCCGGCTGATGATCGTCTTCTGGATCTCGCTCGTGCCCTCGCCGATCAGCAGGAACGGCGCCTCGCGCATCAGCCGCTCGATCTCGTACTCCTTCGAGTACCCGTAGCCGCCGTGGATCCGGAAGGCCTCCTGGGTGACCTCGGCGCAGAACTCGGAGGCGATCAGCTTCGCCATACCCGCTTCCACGTCGTTGCGCGCGCCGGAGTCCTTCAACCGGGCCGCGTTCACCATCATCAGGTGAGCGGCTTCCACCTTCGTGGCCATCTCGGCGAGCTTGAAAGCGATTGCCTGGTGCTCGATGATCGGCTTGCCGAAGGTCTTGCGCTGCTGCGCGTACTCGATCGCCAACTCGAACGAGCGGATCGCGATCCCGCACGCGCGCGCGGCCACGTTGACCCGCCCGACCTCGACGCCGTCCATCATCTGGCTGAAACCCTGGCCGGTCTGCCCGCCGAGCACCTGCTCGGGGCTGATCCGGAAGCCGTCGAACACCATCTCGGTGGTGTCGACGCCCTTGTAGCCCATCTTGTCGATCTTGCCGGGGATGGTCAGCCCCGGAGCGACCTCGCCGAAGCCCTCGGGCTTCTCGACGAGGAACGCGGTCAGGTTCTTGTGCGCCTTCTCGGCGCCCTCGTCCGTCTTCACCAGGACGGCGGTCAGGTTGGAGCTGCCGCCGTTGGTCAGCCACATCTTCTGGCCGTTGATCACGTAGTCCTCGCCGTCGCGGGTGGCGCGGGTGCGGATCGCGGCGACGTCCGAGCCGAGTTCGGGCTCGGACATGGAGAACGACCCGCGCACCTCACCGGCCGCCATGCGCGGCAGGTACTTCCGCTTCTGCTCGTCGGTGCCGTGCTGCTTCAGCATGTGCGCCACGATGAAGTGCGTGTTGATCACGCCGGACACGCTCATCCAGCCGCGGGCGATCTGCTCGACGACGAGCGCGTAGGTCAGCAGGGATTCGCCGAGCCCACCGAACTCCTCGGGGATGGTGAGCCCGAACAGGCCCATCTCCTTCATGCCCTCGACGATGTCCGCCGGGTAGGTGTCGCCGTGCTCCAGCGCCTGGGCGTGGGGGATGATCTCCTTGTCCACGAAGGTCCGGACCGTCGCCAGGATCTCGTCCTGGATGTCCGTGAGTCCAGCGGTCTGGGCCAGGCGCGCCATCGCACTTTCCCTTCGTAGCCTTGGGTTACCGGTGAGTATGGCCCGGTTAACGCCCGTTCGCGCCGCGAAGGTGGTCCACCCCACGCCCCTGAACCGATCAGGCGGCGAAGATCTCCAACTCGCCGCCGCAGTGGCGGCAGACGTCGGCGAAGACGTGGACGTCGGCGTCGCAGCCGGGGCAGGTGCGGATGCTGCGCTCCAACAGGTCGTCCTTCCGCCTGCGGAACAGCCGCAGACCCTGGCGGGCTTCGGTGTGACGTGCTCGTGACATGCCAGCAGCATGCGCAGCACGCACCCCGAGATCGCCAATCCACGGGCCGGTTTGTGGGACTGCTCACCGGTCACGAGCGCAACCCGTGACGACCTCGTGCTCGCGAGTAGTGGCCGGGATGACCTGCGCCACAACGGCCTACACCCGTTCCGGGCCCGATCACGAGCCCGGAACGGGGAGTCCTCACGCCTCCGGCGGGCTCCACGGGGAGTTGCGGGTCATGCCCGCGGCGCGGCCCTTGGAGGAGATCACCAGCGCCATCTTGCGGGACGCCTCGTCGATCATCTCGTCGCCGAGCATCACCGCGCCACGACGGCCGCCCGCCTCCGAGGTGAAGTACTCGTACGCGTCCAGGATGTTCTCGGCGTGCTCGTAGTCCTCCTGGAGCGGGCTGTACGTCTCGTTGGCCGCGTCGATCTGGCCGGGGTGCAGCACCCACTTGCCGTCGAAGCCCAGGGCGGCCGACCGGCCCGCCACCCTCTTGAACCCGTCGACGTCGCGGATCTGGAGGTACGGGCCGTCGATCGCCTGGAGGTCGTTGGCGCGGGCGGCCATCAGGATCTGCATGAGGATGTAGTGGTAGGCGTCGCCGACGTCGTAGCCGGGCGGCTGCTCCCCCACCACGAGCGACTTCATGTTGATGCTGGCCATGAAGTCGGCCGGTCCGAAGATGATCGTCTCGACCCGCGGGGACGCGGTGGCGATGGCGTTCACGTTGACCAGGCCCTGCGCGTTCTCGATCTGCGCCTCGATGCCGATCTTGCCGACCTCGAAGCCCATCGTCTTCTCGATCTGGGTGAGCAGGAGGTCGAGCGCGTGCACCTGCTCGGCCGTCTGGACCTTGGGCAGCATGACGCAGTCGAGGTTCGCGCCGGCGCCCTCGACGACCTCGGTCACGTCCCGGTAGGTCCACTCGGTGGTCCAGTCGTTGACCCGCACGACGCGGGCCTTGTCCCCCCACCCGCCCTCGTTGAGCGAGGCCACGATCGTCTTGCGGGCGTCCGGCTTGGCCAGCGGGGCGCAGGCGTCCTCCAGGTCGAGGAAGACCTGGTCCGCGGGCAGCGTGCGCGCCTTGTCGATCATCTTCTGGCTAGACCCCGGAACCGCGAGGCACGAACGACGGGGACGCTGCTGGTCGACCACTGGGGTACCTCCTCGTACCAGCCGGTAACAAACTGTTGGCGACCACCGTGGCACGGTCGAACTGCCCCCGCTCGCCACTGAGTCCCGATTCACAGATCCGTGGGACGCTTGATCGGTGGAGACAGCACAGGTGATGGACGCCGCCCTGCGCAAGGCCGCCGCGCTGTGGGTCGCGGCGCCCGGTCGGCGGGGCCGGCTCGTGTGGGCGCTGTGGCGCGACGGCTCCGTGTGGGTCGCCGTCGGCGGCGACCAGGAGGTCCCCGGCCTGGCCGACGGCCAGACCGTCACGATCACCGTGCGCTCGCCCACGACGCACTCGTTCCTGCTGGATACCCGTGCCGCGGCGCACCTCGTGGAACCGGACGGGGACACGGCCGCCGCACTGCGGGCGGCCCGGCTCAACGGCCTGGCGACGTGGACCGAGGTCTACCGCTTGGACCTGCCGTGATCACCGTGCCGAAGGGCTTCGGCGACGGCCTGGGCAAGGGGGCGCCCGAGTGGGTCGAGGCCCTGCCGGAACTCGCCGCGGAGTTCTGCTCGCGCTGGCACCTCACCCCGGACGGCGACCTGCTGAACGGGTACGTGGCGGTCGTGCTGCCGGTGCGCCGAGCCGACAGCACCCCCGCCGTCCTCAAGCTGACCTGGCAGGACACCGAGACCGAGCACGAGGCGCTGGCGCTGAGGCTGTGGGAGGGCCGCGGCGTCGTCCACCTGCTGGACCACGACGACGAGCACGGTGCCCTGCTGCTGGAACGCCTCGACCACACCCGTTCCCTGATGACCGCGCCGATCGAGGTCGCCGTGAGCGTCACCGGGGAACTGCTGCGCGACCTGCGGGTCCCGGCCCCGCCGGTGGTCGGCCGGGTCGACTTCCGCGACTTCGCGACCGACAACGCCGCCCACGGCCACCCGGTGCCGAAACCCCTGCTGGACACGGCGATCGGGCTCGTCCGCGACCTGACGGCCGACGCGGGCCGCACCCTCGTCAACGGCGACCTGCACTACGGCAACGTGCTGGCCGCCGACCGCGCGCCGTGGCTGATGATCGACCCGAAGCCGCTCGCGGGCGACCCCGAGTTCGGCGTGCTCCCCTTGCTGTGGAACAGGTTCACCGAGATGGACGGCAGGCGCGGCACGGAGGACCGGCTGCGGGCGCTGGCCGAGATCGGCGGGCTGGACGTCGACCGCGCACGGGGTTGGGGGATCGTGCGGGCGGTCGAGGGCGAGCTGTGGGCGCTCCGGGCGGGCGAGCCGGAGTTCGGCGCGACCTGCCGGGCGCTGGCGGAACGGCTCGGCTGACCACCGGCCATTGTGGAGGGACCGCGCCACGTTCACCCGCGACTTCGCCGCACTGCGACTAACCTGATCCCGTGGTAGCAGTGAACAGGGTTTTCGCCGCTCAGCTAGCTGGACTGCCGGTCTTCGGACCGGACGGCGAGTCCATCGGCAAGGCCCGCGACATCGTCATCGGACTGCGCATCGACCGGCAGCCTCCCCGAGTGCTCGGCATGGTCGTCGAACTGGCGACCCGGCAGCGGATCTTCGTCCCGATGCTGCGGGTGAACTCGATCGAGCCGAACGCCGTGACGCTGGCGACCGGGTCGGTGAGCCTGCGGCGGTTCCACCAGCGCGCCAACGAGGTCCTGGTCGTCGGGCAGCTCCTGGACGCGCGGGTCTCGCTCGACTCCGGGAGCCCGGCGGTGCTGGTCGACGCCGCGATGGAGCCGACGCGCACCAAGGACTGGCGGGTCGTCAAGGTCGCCGTGCGGGAGCGCACCGGGCGGCTGGCGCGGCGCGGTCCGCTCCAGGTCCTGCGCTGGGAGGAGATCAGCGGCGTCAGCGTGTCCGAGCTGTCCGGGCAGCCGCAGGGCGCGCAGCAGCTGCTGTCGGTCTTCGAGACCATGCGGGCGGTCGACGTGGCGACGACGATGCACGACCTGCCCGCGAAGCGCCGGTACGAGGTCGCGGACGCGATGGACGACGAACGGCTCGCGGACGTCATCGAGGAGCTGCCGGAGGAGGACCAGAAGGACCTCCTCGCCTACCTCGACGACGAGCGCGCGGCGGACATCCTGGAGACGATGGACCCGGACGACGCGGCCGACCTGCTGGCCGAGCTGTCCGAGTTCGACAAGGACCGGCTGCTGGC
Source organism: Umezawaea sp. (assembly GCA_035559015.1). Taxonomy (GTDB): domain Bacteria; phylum Actinomycetota; class Actinomycetes; order Mycobacteriales; family Pseudonocardiaceae; genus Umezawaea. The sequence goes on from DATMCA010001313.1 coordinate 9,093, forward strand.
GCTGATGGAGCCGGAGGAGTCCGAACCGGTCAAGCGGCTGCTGGAGTACAAGTTCGACACCGCCGGCGGTCTGATGACGCCGGAACCGGTGGTGCTCGCCCCGGACGCGACGGTCGCCGAGGCGCTGGCCCGCGTCCGCAACCCCGACCTGACGCCCGCGCTGGCCAGCATGGTGTTCGTCTGCCGCGCGCCGACCGCGACCCCGACCGGCCGCTACCTGGGCTGCGTGCACATCCAGCGGCTGCTGCGCGAACCGCCGTTCGACCTGGTGGCGGGGGTGCTCGACACCGACCTGGCCCGCCTGGGGCCGGACGCGTCGCTGGCCGAGGTCACCCGCTACTTCGCCGCCTACAACCTGGTCTGCGCGCCCGTCGTGGACGACTCCGACCACCTGCTGGGCGCTGTCACCGTCGACGACGTGCTCGACCACCTCCTGCCGGACAACTGGCGTGAAACGGGGCTCTCCCATGCCTGATCTGCCTCCGGGCCGCCGACTCGACCAGCCCAAGCGCACCGGCAGGTTCCGGTTCGCCATCGACCCGGAGGCGTTCGGCCGCGTCTCCGAACGCCTCGCGCGCTTCCTCGGGACGGGCAAGTTCCTGTTCTGGCAGTCGGTCCTGGTGATGGCGTGGATCGCGGTGAACCTGTTCGCCGTCTCGCTGCGCTGGGACCCGTACCCGTTCATCCTGCTCAACCTGGCGTTCTCCACGCAGGCCGCCTACGCCGCCCCGCTGATCCTGCTGGCGCAGAACCGGCAGGACGACCGCGACCGCGTCTCGCTGGAGGAGGACCGGGCCAGGTCCGCCCAGACCAAGGCCGACACCGAGTTCCTGGCGCGGGAACTGGCCGCGGTGCGGCTCGCGCTCGGCGAGGTCGCCACCCGCGACTTCCTGCGCGGCGAACTGGACCGCGTCTTCCGCGAGAACGGCAAGCAGCGCCGCAAGAACCCGGCACCGGAACTGCTCAGGGACGACCCGCGCTGGGACGACGTCCCGTCATGACACCAGGTCGGCGGCGACCAGGTCGGCCAGCAGCCGCACGATCGCGGGAGCCGTCTCGGGGTGCCCGGCGTACTCCTCCGCCGTGACGAGCCGCAGTTCGGCGATCTCCCCACTGGCCACCGGCGGCCCGTCCAGGTCGCCCGT
>DATMCA010001314.1:0-5043 GCA_035559015.1 Umezawaea sp.
CCGTCACCCACGACTTCGGCCAGGCCGAGGTCACCGCCACCGACGGCTCGTCGGCCGTCGTGCAGGTGCGCCAGGCGGGGCAGGACGTCCTCGTCGCGGGCAGCACCGCTCTGATCTTCGACTACGACGTCGACGGGGAGTTCTTCTGGGTCGCGCCAGTGGATTCCGCGCTCGGCCCGAACCACTGAACTCGGGGGACCCTGATGGACGTCATCACCACGGGATTCGGCATCCTCATCGCCGTCGTCGTGCTCGTCGTGCTCGTGCTGCTGTTCATGGTCAGCCGGCTGTTCCGCAAGATCGAACAGGGCAAGGCGCTGATCGTCTCAAAGGTGCGCAAGGTCGACGTGACCTTCACCGGCGCCGTCGTGCTGCCGGTGCTGCACCGCGCCGAGGTCATGGACATCTCGGTGAAGACGATCGAGATCAAGCGCGCCGGCAACGAGGGCCTGATCTGCCGCGACAACATCCGCGCGGACATCCGCATCACGTTCTTCGTGCGGGTCAACAAGACCGTCGAGGACGTCATCAAGGTAGCCCAGGCGATCGGCACCGCCCGCGCGAGCGACGAGCACACGTTGCAGGAGCTGTTCAACGCCAAGTTCTCCGAGGCGCTGAAGACCGTCGGCAAGCAGCTCGACTTCGTCGACCTCTACACCAAGCGCGACGAGTTCCGCGACCAGATCATCCGCGTCATCGGCACCGACCTCAACGGGTACAGCCTGGAGGACGCGGCGATCGACTTCCTCGAACAGACGCCGATGTCCCAGTTGGACCCGGCGAACATCCTGGACGCGCAGGGCATCCGCAAGATCACCGAGCTGACGGCGATCGAGCACGTGCGCACCAACGAGTTCCAGCGCAGCGAGGAGAAGGAGATCACCCGCCAGAACGTCGACGCGCGGGAGGCCATCCTCGAACTGGAGCGCAGGCAGGCGGACGCGGAGACCAAGCAGAAGCGCGAGATCGAGACGATGCGCGCCCGCGAGGAGGCCGAGACCGCGAAGGTGCAGTCGGAGGAGCGGCTCAAGGCCAGCGCCGCCCACATCCGCACCGAGGAGCAGCTCGGCATCCAGGACCAGAACCGGGCCCGCGAGATCGCCGTGGCGGAGAAGAACCGCGAGCGCGTGATCGCGATCGAGACCGAGCGGATCGAGAAGGACCGCCAGCTGGAGGTGATCGGCCGCGAACGGGAGACCGCGCTGGCCAGCATCTCGAAGGACAAGGAGCTGGAGGGCGAGAAGCGCGACATCGCCGAGGTGATCCGGGAGCGGATCGCGGTCGAGAAGACCGTGGCCGAGCAGGAGGAGAGCATCAAGCGCCTCCGGTCGGTCGAGGAGGCCGAGCGCTTCCGCCAGACCACGGTGATCCACGCCGAGGCCGAGGCCCAGGAGGGCCTGGTCAAGGACATCAAGGCTGCCGAGGCCGCCGAGCTGACCGCGAAGCACAAGGCGCGCGAGGAGCTGACGCTCGCCGAGGCGCGGCAGCAGACCGCCGAGCTGGACACCCGCGCGAAGATCCGCCTCGCCGAGGGCACGCAGGCCGCCGCGGCCGCCGAGGGCCTGGCCGAGGTGCAGGTCCGCGAACGCGACGCCGAGGCGATCGAGAAGGTCGGCCGCGCGGAAGCCGCCGTGGCGCGGGAGAAGCAGCTCGCGCACGCCGAGGGCACCGAGAAGGTCGGTCTGGCCGAGGCGGTCGTGGCGCGGGAGAAGCAGCTCGCCGAGGCCGAGGGCGCCGAGAAGGTGGGCATGGCGGAGGCCGTGGTCGAGCGGGAGAAGGCGATGGTCGTCGCCGCGGCGATCCGCGAGAAGCTCAAGGGCGAGGCGGAGGGCCTGTCCGACAAGGCTTCCGCGATGAACGCGCTGGACGACGCGACCCGCGGCCACGAGGAGTACCGGCTGCGCCTGGAGGCCGAGAAGGAGATCCGCCTCGCGGGCCTCGGCGTGCAGCAGAAGGTCGCGGAGTCGCAGGCCTTCGTGCTGGCGGCGGGCCTGGAGAAGGCCGACATCGACATCGTCGGCGGCGAGAGCATGTTCTTCGACCGCGTGGTCGGAGCGATCACGATAGGCAAGAGCGTCGATGGGTTCGTCGAGCACTCGGACGTCGCGCAGAGCCTCGCGGGCTCGTGGCTCAACGGCTCCGCCGACTTCACCCAGGACATCACGAAGGTGCTGGGTTCGTTCGGCACGAACGACGTGCAGAACCTGACCGTGTCCGCGCTGCTGATGCGGCTGATCTCCACCGGCGGCCCCGACTCCGGCAAGCTGACGGAGCTGCTGGACACCGCGAAGCGGCTCGGGCTCGCCGAGCGACCGGTCGCCGCCCTCGCGGCGAAGTGACGCGGCGGTGACCGTCACGCGGGAACCCGTCCAGCAGCTCGACGCGGGCACGTACGAGGTGCTCCGGGCGCGGCTCGCCGACCAGGCGGCCGCGCTCGCGAGCCGGGCCGAGGAGCTGAACGCCGAACGCCTCCGGGTGTTCGGCAGCGCCGAACTGCGGCTCATCGGGACCGAACGCATCCGCACGGCGAACAACTGCGTCCCGAGGGACTGCATCCAGGTCGGCGGCCTGATGTTGTTCGGGTACAACGTGTTCATCGGCCTCAAGCCGGAGACCACGGTCGACGACGTGTTCTCGTTGCACCGCTTCACCCGTGACGGCGACGCGTTCCGGTTCGAGGACGCGGGCCCCGACGCGCTGCCCGGCCTGCTGCGCGACCCCCGGTTCCTGCGCGACTTCGCCGAGCTGTACCGGTACTACCGCGACACCCGGCTGCTCCAGCTCCGCCGGGTGGAGAGCAAGGTGCTGGCGATCTTCCAGACCGGCGCGCGCACCGAGGACATCCGGGTGCTGCGCTGGCAGGTCGCGCCCGACGGCTCGGTGTCCTACGTGGACAACCGGGGCGAGCGCGACCACGTCTTCCCGCCGTCGCACGACTTCGAGTGGGTCACGACGGTCCGCGAGAACCACGTGCTGGGGCGGCACCCGCACATCTCGATCGAGGACGAGGTGTTCGTCGAGACCGTCGGCGGCGACCTCACCGTCAAGGTGGAGAACAACACCGAGAGTGGCGAGGGCGTCTACCACGAGCCGGTGGACGAGCCGTTGCAGAGCCTGGCCGACGCGGACGTCGGGTACGCGCGGGTCGGGTCGCTGATCCTGCTGAGGATCCTGCCGTACAACGAGAAGGCTTGGCGGTACCTGGTCTTCAACACCCGCACCAAGAGCGTCGTGCGGCTCGACGGCATCGGCCAGGCCTGCCAGCGGCTGCCCGAGGACCAGGGGCTGATCTTCCCCGGCGGCTACTACCTGGAGACGGGGGTCAACAAGACCTTCGACACCGACGTGGAGAGCCTGGAGTTCGAGCGGGTCATCCGGTCCACCAACGGCGAGGACGTGCTCTACGTCTTCCACGCCCGCGGCGAGGGCCGGTCGCTCCTGCTGCCGTACAACGTGATCCGCAAGGAAGTGGCCACGCCGATCCCGTGCCACGGGTACTCGCTCTTCGACGACGGCACACTGGTCGTGTTCCGCGCCGCGTCGGAGGAACCGACGAGGGTGCACCCGATGCAGGTGTGGCAGACGCCGTACCTGTCGGACACCTACGCCGCCGCGCAGGCCATCGGCACCGGCCCGCTGGACCGGATCGGCAACGCGGACCTGGTGCGCGGCATCTCCGACTGCCTGTCCATCTCCCGGATGGTCGGCGAGATGGCGCCGTCCGCGCCGGTGTTCGAGGGCCTGATCGCCGCGTGCGTGCGGGCGTTCGACCACTACCACTGGCTGGGCGAGGTCGAACTGCACGACCTGCGCACGCCGTTGTCGCAGGTGCGGGCGACGGCCGAGCAGGTGCTGGACGAGTTCGAGACCGTGCGGGCGCTCACCGACCAGGCCGCCGCGGCGCTGGAGGAGGCGGGCACGCGGATCGCGTCGCTGGTCCGGCAGCAGCGCGGGGAGACGCCGACGTCGGCCGACGCGTGGGTGCGCAGGCTCGCGGACCTCCGCAAGGCGCAGGGCAGGCTCGTCACGCTGCGGGAACTGCGGTACGTCGACCTCGCGCGGATCGACGTGCTGGTCGCGGACCTGGCCGCCGAACTGGGCACGACCGCTCAACGGGCGGTCGCGCACCTCCAGCGCGAGGACGCGTTCACCGGCTACCACACCGAGATCGACGAGCTGGTCGCCAGGGCGGACGCCATCGCGACCGTCGCCGAGGCCAAGCCGGTCGTCGAACGGCTGGCCGAGCAGTCGCAGGGGCTGGAGATCCTCACCGAGGTCGTCGGCACGCTGGACATCGCCGACGCCACCGTGCGGACCGGCATCCTGGAGCGCATCGGCGAGGTGCTCGGCGGCATCAACCGCGCGCGGGCCACCGTGGACGGTCGCCGCAGGCGGTTGCTGGACACCGAGGGCCGGGCGGAGTTCGCCGCCGAGTTCGCCCTGCTGGGGCAGGCGATCACCGGCGCGCTCGCCGTCGCGGACTCGCCGCAGCGCTGCGACGAGCAGCTCGGCAGGCTGCTGCTGCAACTGGAGAACCTGGAGTCGCGGTTCAGCGACTTCGACGACTTCCTGGCGGAGCTGGGCGCGAAGCGGACCGACGTCTACGAGGCGTTCTCCTCGCGCAAGCAGGCGCTGCTGGACGAGCGGGCCCGCCGGTCGGACCGGCTGGTCGACTCCGCGGACCGCATCCTGGCCAGCGTCACCCGCCGGGTCGGCACGCTCGCGTCGCTGGACGACGTGAACACCTACTTCGTCTCCGACCCGATGGTCGCGAAGCTCCGCAGCGTCGTGTCGGACCTGCGGGAACTCGGCGACCAGGTGCGCGCGGAGGAGTTGGAGGGCAGGCTCCTCGCCGCGCGGCAGGAAGCCGGGCGCTCGCTGCGCGACCGGCTCGACCTGTTCACCGACGGCGGCGAGACCATCAGGCTGGGCAAGCACCGGTTCGCGGTGAACACCCAGGCGGTGGACCTCACCCTGGTGCCGCAGGACGGCCGGATGTCGTTCGCCATCACCGGAACCGACTTCCGCGAGCCCGTCACGGAT
>DATMCA010001315.1:0-3057 GCA_035559015.1 Umezawaea sp.
GATGGCCATGGGCTTCGCCGCGGTCCACCAACTGCTGGTCCCCCTCCTACCCGTCGCGGATCGATTACCCGAGCCGCAGCGGCGGGCGTTAGATGTGGCCTTCGGGCAGGTGAGCGGGCCGCCGGCCGATCTGTTCCTGGTCGGCCTGGCCGTGCTGACGCTCCTCGCCCATGTGGCCGAGGTGCGGCCGGTGCTGTGCGTGGTCGACGACGCGCAGTGGCTGGACGACGAGTCGGCCAACATCCTGAACTTCGTGGTTCGTCGGCTGCTGGCCGACCGGATCGGGATGCTGTTCGCGGTGAGGGACACGACGGAACCGGACCCGCGCCTGCAGGCGTTGCCGGGTCTTCAAATCGCCGGCTTGCCGACCGAGGACGCGCACGAACTCCTTGAGAGCTCGATCAACCGACCGGTCGACGCGGACGTGGCGGCGCAAATCATCGTCGAGACCGGTGGCAACCCCCTTGCCATTGTCGAAGGCGCCCGCGCGCTGACCCCGGAGCAACTCGGCGGACGAGCGCCGCTGCCCGAGCCGCTGCCCGTCGGTCACCAGCTCGACGTCCTGTTCGTGCGGCGGGTGCGAGACCTGCCCCCCGACACGCAGACGCTGCTGTTGCTGGCATCGGCGGACCAGCCGGGCCCGGGTGATCGCCTGTGGCGGGCGGCCACCGCGCTGGGCATCCCGGAGTCCGCCGCGGTGCCGGCGGAGGCGGCCGGACTGGTGGCGTTCTGGCCGGAGGTGCGGTTCTTCCACCCGCTCGTTCGGTCCGCGGTCTACTACGCCGCGACCGCGGTCCACCGGCGGCAGGCCCACCGGGCCCTCGCGGCGGCCTGCAATCCGGAGCGCGATCTAGTTTCCCGGGCCTGGCATCTGGCAGCAGCCGCCGCCAGGCCCGGCGAAGGGGTCGCGGCCGGGCTGGCTGCGGCAGCCGACCAGGCCGGGAGCCGTGGTGGCTATGCCGCTGCGGCTTCGTTCCTGGAACGCGCGGCGCTGCTGACGCCCGATCAGGAACGGCGGGCTGAGCGGCGGCTGTCGGCAGCGCAAGCCCACCTGCTCGCGGGGATGGTCGACCGAGCCGACGCCCTGCTGGTCGAGGCCAACAAGGACCTGCGCGACCCACAGTCGAGGGCACAGGCGACCCGAGTGGCGGGCACGATCCAGTTCGCTCGCGGGCACGTTGCAAAGGCTGCCTCCGCCTTGGTCGATGCGGCAACACGATTGCGGCCGCTCGACCCGGGTGCCACGAGGGACGCACTACTCTCCGCTCTGGAAGCGGCCGTGTACGCCGGGTGGGCGTCCAGCACCCTCCTTCTGCACGAGATCGCACGGACAGCGCGTGATCTCCCACTCACCGGAGACCCTACGGATGAGACCACCGATCTGCTACTCCAGGGCTTCACCGGACGGGTGACGGGTGGCTATGCCCCGGCCGTGCCGGCCTTGCGCCGCGCGGTGCGGGCCTTCCTCGCGGATGAACTTGACCCGAACGTTGCCCTCCCACGATTTCAACTTGCCGCCCTCGCAGCAGTCGACCTGTTGGACGACGCCGCGGTGGATCGGCTGACCACGCACTGGATGAACCGTGCCCGCGAGAGGGGTGCGCTAGCCAAGCTGGCCGGCGCGCTCGGCTTTCGGAGCGCCCTGGTCGACGGGCCCGGCGGCCGACTGGCCGCAGCACGGGCGGCCGCGTCGGAAGTACGCGAGCTGGCGGAGGTGACCCATAATCCCGGCGTTGTGCCTCCCTCCGGCGCGGGCACATTGCCGGTACTCGTGCTGAGCGGCCAGGAGTCGGAGGCGCGGGCAACCGCGGCGGCCGTCGCGCAGGACGCGCCCGGCAGGGGCGCCGCCGGTGAGGCGGCCTTCGCGGAGTACTGGCTCGGCGTCCTGGAGATCAGTCTGGGCAATTACGGCTCCGCCGTGGAGCGCCTGCACCCGGCGTACAACGATGACACGCCGCTTGTCGGGACCCAGGTATTACCCGACCTGGTGGAGGCCGCTGTCCGCGCCGGCCGGCAAGACCTGGCACAGCGCGCCCTCCAGCGCTTAGAGGACCGCGCGCCCGCTACCGGCACTCCACTGGCCTTGGGACTGCTCGCCCGGTCCCGGGCTCTGCTGGTCGGCCCGGCCGAGGCCCGCCAGGAGTATGAGGATGCGCTGCACCTGCTCGGCCGGACCCGGACCGCTCCCCAACTCGCTCGTGCCCACCTGCTCTATGGTGAGTGGCTGCGCCGCCAGCATCGGCGGCGGGAGGCCCGTGATCAGCTGCGCGCAGCTCTCGACATGTTCGACGGCATGGGCCTGCCCTGCTTCGCCGAGCGGGCGCGTGTGGAACTGCGGGCCACGGGTGAGCACACTCAGAAGCGGGAGCTAGGAACCCCTGAGGAGCTCACCCCCCAGGAGGCGCAGATCGCCGATCTAGTGAGCCGAGGAGAGGCAAACCGGGAGATCGCCGTTCAGCTGTTCGTCAGTCCGAGGACCGTGGAGTACCACCTGAACAAGGTGTTCCGGAAGCTCAAGGTGACCGCTCGCACCCAGCTCGCCCACTACGTCCTCAACGAGGGCTCTGGCGCCCATTCCTCGATCCCGGCGTCCGAGGGTCCAGTCCTCGACAGACGCCGCTGACCCGCGCCCCCCACCGAGCCTCGTCGTCGGGGGGCGGCGACCCTCCCCGGGGCGCGATGTGCAGTGTGGAGCGCACCCACCCGGACCGGGCCACTAGGGATATCACAGATTCCACATCGTCGGCCGCACGCTAGCGTCGTTGGCACCGGCCGTTCCGGAGAGGCTGCAGGACTTTCGGCGAGGCTGCCGGCAAGCCTGGACTGCAAGCCTGGACTGATCGGCGCCTTCTCCGGCGGCGAACGACCGGCGCTTGACCCGCGGTCGACATATCGGTCGACCAGCGGCACCCGAGGAACCATGTCGCGACCGAAGCAAGAGTCTTGTACGGCCCTTACAGGAGGAAGCCATGACATCCGACGTAACCAGAAAATCCGGGCAGGGCCTGAGTTACGGAGTGGTCTCCGAGCTGGCCACCTACTGGAACGTCCTACCCG
>DATMCA010001316.1:0-3551 GCA_035559015.1 Umezawaea sp.
GCAACGTGCCGGTCTGCGTGCCCTGCCTGGCGACGGTGGTCGCCGCGTAGGTCGCCGACGACTGCGCGCTGCCCGCGTTGTACGACCACGAGACCTTGGTGTCCGTGACGAACGAGAAGGCGTACTTCTGGAACAGGGACAGCGCGTCGCGCGACGGCAGCAGCGCCACGGAGAAGAACGCCGCCGCCGAGGTCGCCTCGGAGCCCGACACGGTCCAGGTGGACGGCGAGAACAGGGCGTACTCGTGGCCGTTGATCGTCACCCCGAGGACGCCGGGACTGTTGCTCCACACGGTCGCGGTGGCGTTGAAGCCGACGCGGGCGTTGCCGCCGGTCGCCTCCGCGAAGACGTAGGGCTGGCCGTGGCCGATGGTGGTGCGCAGGGTGCGACCACCATCGGTCCACAGTGGACTTGCGGTCCAGTCCGACCAGCCGTCGACCGCGACGCCGGGGGCGTTGAGGCCCGCCACGCCGACGAACAGGTCATCGCGGTGCAGCATCTCGTAGGCGGTGCCGTTGGAGACGATGGCAGCGGTGTTCGGGTAGCCGACGCCGAGGCCCTGGGCCGCGGCGTGGAAGGACATCGGGTGGGCGTACAGGTTCTCGCCGTACGGGTTGCCCGCGTAGCGCTGCCACACCAGCGACGACCACCACTCGTTCGTGGGGACGGGCTGGCCCGCCATGCGCGAGGTGACCTTCGGGGTCACGGGCGCGCCGTCGGAGTTTGATGGCCCGGCAGTGCCGGCCGGCCGCTCGGTGGCGTAGCTGCCTGCTCCGACCGCGACCGCGTTGGCGGCCGGGGGGAGTATCAGGGTGATCGCGGTGGCCGCGGCCAATGCGGCGGCGAACGCCGCCAGGCGTGGTCGGGTCGAACGCACAGGGAACCTCCAGCGGAGCAACAGGGACTCACACTGTGAGAGCGCTCTCACATTATCGATACGGTAAACCCCGCGTGTCCGGCTGTCTACGATTTGTTTCGTTTGCGCGTCTTGACAGGAAAGTCGGAACTACTCCGCCCCGTCACCCTCGACGTCCCGCAACCGGTACTCGCACCCGTACTCGACCGCGTACTGGAGGTCGTAGTGGTGCACGATCTTCGGCCCACCGTGCAGGTGGACGTGCGTCAGCGTCGGCTTCGGCTCAGCCTGCGGCTCGGCGTGCGAATCCACCCGACCGTCCAGAGGCCCGCCGACGAAACGCACCACATAGGCATGAGTCATCGCGACCTCCCGTTCCACCACGCCACCGTCCGCACCATCGTACGAGGACGAACCAGTCTTGGCGGCCATTCGCCACCGTTTCCAGCCGGTTGGCGCACATCCCGGACATGCCGAACCACAGGTCAGCAAGGCTGTCGAAGATTTTTTGCACCGCCGGATGGAATCTTGCGCGGGTGGCTGCGGCAAGTCCTCCACGACAGCTCCCGACCGGCCCGGCACCGCACGCTTCCCGGCCGGCCGCGTCGGGAATACCCCGTGACGACGAATTCGCGCTCCGCGGTTTCGGCACACCAAGATCCGCCGAATCCGAAAACCGGGAATTTGGTTCAACCAATCAGGGTGGAGTCCCCTCACCACCCGCCGCTCCACGGAGTCGGCCTCTTGCTGAACGATGAAGCCTGCCAGTCACCTGGCACCAATTCCGGCGACGACACCTCGTGCAACTCCTTTGACGCTCCCCCGACCGCGTTGCCACACAGCCGTGCCGTTCCCGATTGAGTCGCGGTCACACGATCGTGAGGCTCTCACCGCGAAGCCGCCGCATGAGGACGAAACCCCAACCGCCGAACTCGCCGCTCGCGAGGACCTACGGGATCAGGACGGAGAGGTGGAGCGACCGGGTTTCCCGACGGCGACTTCGTCCACATGATCTTTGCGTTGCGCGTCACGATGAACTCGGTTCTACGACTGCTCACGCCGTGGAGGTACTGGTGCTGCAGGGATTCATCGACTACCTGGACGACTACCTGGAAAGAACCGGCATCGGCGGACTCATCAGGGGAGCGCTCGGGGTCCTCGCCTTCGCAAGTCTCCTGAGCGCGATCTTCGGCACGATCGCCATCAAGGCCGGCGCGCTGGTCATCGCCACCATGTGCCTGGTAGGCGTCCTGCTGATGCTGACATCGCACCACAGAACTCTCCGCGCTCAAGCGGAGGAACACCGCCTACTGCTTTCACGGTATTGCGACGCGACCACCAGCGGGATGACTTCGCCGTGGCACATTCACCGCTGGTCGGAGGCCATCGACATCGCTCCGAACGGAGACGCGCTCGGCAGCGTCACGATCCACGCCAGCGTGGAAACGGAGGCGCTGCACTTCCTCCGCGTGTGCATAGGTCCGAACTGGGCCCAGCCCGAACGCACACGGCGAAAGGTCCGCGTGAGCGTGGCGGGCTTGGAGATCGCGGGACCGGGGAGTAGTCGGTGGCGCGAAACCTCCCTTTGGCAGCCGGATGGCAGGCTGGAGGTCCTCGCCCACTGCGTTTCAACACTGCCAGGGCCGGGTGACCAGATCAGGTTGCACCTGGAGTACGCGTGGCCGGGCAAATGCGTGCCGCTGATGCGACACGACAGGGTGGACGATTTCGTCTGCCTGTTCAGCCGTGGTCTCGACCAGTTGGACTACCGGATCACCCTGCCGGTCGGCACCCGTGCGAAGTACGACGCGATCGGCCTGGACAGGGACAAGGACAGTTTCGACCTGTCCCTGTACACGGCGAAGCACAAGCGCCCGGTCGTCGAACTGGTCGCACGGGACATCGACGCAGACCGCTGTGTCGGAATGCGGCTCGACCTGGGGTAGTCGCTACTCCCCCACCCGTTCCCCGTCGTGCGCCTCCAGCACCCGCAGCAGCAGCGCTTCCAGCACCGTCCGCTCCTCCTCCGACAGCACCGCAAGCGCTTCCCTCTGCGACTCCTCCGCGATCGGCCGGACCCGGTCGACCAGCGCCTTCCCCTGCGCCGTCAGCACGATCCGGTGCCGCCGCCGGTCCGCCGGATCCGCCTCCCGAGCCAGCAAGCCGCGCTGCGCGAGCTTGTCGATCTTGCCCACGAGATGGCTCTTGTCCATGTCGAGGGATTCCGCGAGGCGTTGCTGGGAGATCGGGCCGAAGTCGTCGAGGGCCACGAGCATGCCGTACTGGGGCAGGAGGAGGTCGTCGGCGGCGAGGACCTCCTTCAGGTGCCTGCGGCCGTACTTCGCCACCTGGTCGCCCACGTAGGAGGGCAGGGCGAGCAGGGAAGGCGGGCGGACGGTCATGTGACGATGGTATCAGCGCGAGACTGTAGCGTGGTGCTACCTTTGACTAGTCAGCTAACCACTCGGTGAGGATCGTCCCATGCGCGCACTGGTTTCCCACTCGTACGGCCCCGTCGACCAGATCGAGATCGCCGAGGTCGCCACGCCCGTCGCCGGGCCCGGCCAGCTCCTGGTCCGCGTTCAAGCCGCGTCGCTGAACCCGCTGGACGGCAAGCTGGTGACCGGCGTGATGCGCGAGGTGATGCCGGTCGAGCACCCCTTCACCCTGGGCTTCGACGTCACCGGCACGGTCG
>DATMCA010001317.1:0-4588 GCA_035559015.1 Umezawaea sp.
GGACGCCGCAGTCACCCACGACGCAGTGGAAGTTCTGGCCGGACGTGCCGGTGCACCCCTGCCTGGCGAAGAACTTCCCCCGCCAGTGGCCCGGTGCCGCCGACTCCGGAACGGTCACGGTGGCCGACTGCCCGTTCGCCAGGGTCGGCAGGTTGGTGAAGTTGACCGACCCGTCGGCGTTGACCGTGCTGCCCACCCACACCGTCTGCCCGGACCGGTTGACGAAGGTGACGGTGTGGTTGGCGGGCGCCGCGGTGGCCGTGCTCGTGGTCAGGGCCGACGCGATCACCACCAGGGTGAGCAGAGCCCGTTTGACCGCAACGGAAAGCATGGTTCGACTCCGTTCGAAGAAGGTGTGTGCTCCCTCCGGCGCTCGTCCCGTCACGAGCGGACGAACGACCAGGTCACCGCGATGTTGCCGAGGTTGGTGTCGGCCAGTCGGGAGAACGCCGGCGCGCTGAGGTCGACGTGCTTGCTGTCGCAGCTCGGGCACTTGTCCGCCACCGGCACGGTGACGGTCCGGCCGTTGTAGGTGACCCGGACGGACACGCCGCGGCACAGCGGGTCGTTGTTGGGGTTCGCGGTGGTCCAGTACGAGGCGGGCACGGCGACCAGCAGCTGCGTCCGGGCGTCGATCAGCGTGCCGCACGCCCCGTAGCCCGCGGCGTCGTAGTAGGTGGCCCTGCCGTTGACCGGCTGGTTGAACGGGATGTCGGCCTGGGCGGTGCCGACGGTTGTCAGGGAAAGCGCGACGGCGGCGGCGATCAGGCCGACCGACTTGGCGGGTTTCCGCATTCCGATTTCCTTTCCCGCATAATCAGGAACGGGGGCATCATGGCAGGAATTCCGGCGCCGGAACCCGTGGTTCACCCGTAAAGAGCCGCGATGACAAAAGGCGAAGTTTTCCGGACAGGAATCGCTTCCGCTATTGACGCCGATGAGTGCGCGAGCGGATCCGGGTGCTGAAAACGGATTCAGCCGGGAAAGGCGTCAGAGGTCGCGTCCCGCCGTGCGGGCCATGAGCGCCAGACCGACCGCCGCGGCGAGCGCGAGCGCGGCCGGGACGAGGAAGACCAGTGGTAGCCCGATTTCTGCGGCTCCGATGCCTCCGGCCACCCCGCCCAGCGCCAAGCCCAACGCGGTCGAGCTGAGGAAGACCGCCGAGGCGGTGGCCACGGCCGTGGGGAGCAGTCGCTGGGCGACGACGATCCCGAGCGCGGCGAAGACGCCCCAGACGCCGCCCATGAGGACCTGCCCCGCGAACAGCCCCGTGACGCCGCCGGTGAGGGCGAAGCAGAGGTTGGCGGCGACCCCGAGACCGGCGCCGACCACCAGCAGGCGCATCATCCCGGTCCGGCGCGCCACGACCACGGCCAGCGGCATCAGCAGGATCTCGACCAGCGGCTGGATGCCGATGACCGCGCCGCTGAGCCCGGACGGTACGGCGAGCTCGCCGTTCATGTAGATCGGCAGGTACGCGTACTTGATCGACTCCCCGGCGTAGACCAGGACGTACAGGGCGGTGAAGGTGAGCAGGGGCAACATGGCCCGCACACCGGGACCGCGGACGAGCCGCCCCGGAGCCGTTGGCGAGACCCCGAACCGAACGGTCCACAGCGGAATGATCTGGGCGAGGGTGCAGACCGCCGTCGCGAGGAGCATGGTCCGCAGCGACGTGTGGGCGGCCAGGAAGGACCCCGCCACCGGGCCGACCACCCATCCGGCGGTCATCGCCATCCGCACCACGGCCACGACCCCGTCGTCGCCCGGACGCGGGTGAGCCGTCATCTCGTCGCGGACGGCCGCGAACAGCTGGGAGGTGGCGGCACCGGCGAACCCGAGCACGACGGCGCTCAGGACGTACGGCATCCACAGCTCCGTCGAGTACGCGATGCCCGCCCGACCCGCGAAGCCTGCGACGGCGCACAGGCGGAACAGCCCCAGGCGGCGGCCGGTGCGGTCCGACCGCGCGCCCACCAGGTAGCCGGCCACCGGCGCGGTGAGGTTGGTCAGGTAGAACAGCCCCGCCTCGGTCAGGGACCCGCCCAGGTCGTGGACCAGGAACGACGCGATCTGCGGCGCGGCGGCCGAGATCCCCAGGCCGGAGAGGAACAGCGCGACGGCGGCACCCCGGTACAGCGGGGACGCCAGCGTCAGCCGCAGCGCCGACGCGCGCGGGGGCGGCGGCTCCGCGACGCGCAGCCCGTGGGCCGGACGGTCGTCGTTCATCACGCCTTCCATGGGCACTCCTGTGCTCGGTGATCGAGGTACCGCGATCGGATGACCGGTCCGCCGTCGTGCGGCCGGCAGACGGCACAAGGCATCGGTCGCGGACGGTAGAGGTGGGAGCGGCCTCGGCGAAAGCGCCGGAGGTAGGCATTTGCAGACCCGCAGGTCGAAGAACCGCCGGCGGCCGTGTGCGTGGACCCGTTGAGACGGACCGTGCTCGCGCGGCGCAACCCGTCAGGAATCGAGAAGCGCGCGCGCGGCCGTGCCTAGCGTGAACTCCGTCAACAGCAACCTGGAAAGCGCTTCAGGGCGCTCGTGTTCGGAGGAGATCACCGTGAGCTGGAACAAGCGGATCAGGCAGGTCCACCGCTGGTTGTAGATCGTCTTCACCGCGACCGTCGTAGCCGCTTTCGTCGCCCTGGCCCAGGAAGCGCCCGCGGTGTGGGTGTCGTACCTGCCGCTGCTCCCGCTGGCCTTGTTGCTGCTCACCGGTTTGTACCTGTTCGCGCTTCCCCACGCGGCGAAGTGGCGCGGTGGTCGCGCGGCCAAGGGGACGCCGTAGGCATTTCGCGTCGGCGGTAGCCTGCCGCCGTGGATTCCCACCTCTCGCCGACCGCCTCCGTCCCGCCGCCCGGTGACCGGCCGGTGCGTCGGCGGAAGGGCCTCGGTCTGCACGACCAGTTAGTGGCCGTGACGAGCCGCGCGAGCCTGGGCCAGGCGTTCCTGGTCGCCAACCGCCGGGTCGTGGCCGGGCTGACGGCCGGGGCGGTGAAGGGCTGACTATGTCGCCGAAGAGTTGATCCGCCGGATCCACAGCAGGCCCAGCACGGGCAGGACCAGCGGGATGAAGCCGTAGCCGCTGCCGAACCCGGACCAGACGGTGGCGTCCGGGAAGGCGTCGGGGGCCAGCAGGCTGACCGCGCCGACGACGACCACCCCGGCGAGCTCGACCGCGCAGGAGACCAGCGCCACCCGGCGGGACGTGCCGTCGCCGCGCGCCAGCGCGACGGTCGCGAGGATGTAGACCAGGGCCGCGAACGCGGACAGCAGGTAGGGGAGCGGTGCCTCGGAGAAGCGCGTGCCGATCTGCACGGCGGAACGGGACGTCGCGGCGAGCGCGAAGATCCCGTACACGGCGATGAGGAGGCGCCCGGGCCCGGACCGGGTCGCCTCGGAGAGGTCGCGCGCCGGCTCAGGCATGGCCCGCCCAGATCTGCGCCAGGCGCAGGATCATCACCGGCACGCTCAGGCAGCCGACCAGCAGCACGGCCGGGCCGAACCGGGTGCGCTCGGACAGCCCCCACACCACGGCGACCGGCACGATCACCACGGGCCCGAACAGGTAGCCGACGAAGGTCAGCTCGTCGATCTGCCGATCGGTGCCGCTCATCCGCACCACGCCGACCACCGCCTGCACCAGCAGGCCGATCTCCAGCAGGACCACCGGGACCAGCAGGGTGGTGGTCAGCTTCGAGCCGAGGACCAGCGGCTTGTTGGCGATCACCAGCGCGAGGGCGCCCAGGCTCGCGAGCAGCGCGATGACCGTGAGCACGGTGGGCAGTACAGCGATCATTCGGGTTCCTCGGACGTCGACCGGGTGGGAGGCCGGTCGGAACCCTACCCGGACGCCAGGAACAGCCGAGCGCCGTGGACCGTTGGTACGGGGGTGGACGCCATCCGACGAGTCGCCGAGCGGCGGGCCGACCTGACCGACGTGGTCACGTCGCTGGCCCGGCGGCTGGCGGGCATCAAGGAGGCGTCCGAGTGGACGTCGAACGACGACGAGCACGACCCCGAGGGCGTGACGATCGCGTTCGAACGCGCCCAGGTCGCCGGCCTGCTGGAGATGGCGCGGACCGAACTGGGCGAGCTGGACCTGGCCGAGGCCCGGATCCGCGCGGACACCTACGGCACGTGCGAGCGGTGCGGCCGGGCCATCGGCGGGGGACGCCTCGAAGTGCTCCCCGCCGCCAGGACGTGCGTCGCGTGCGCCGACCGTCGCCGTTGACGGTCGGCCTTCAGCTCGCGACGACCAGGTAGATGCCGTAGGCGACGATCGCCGCGCAGGCCAGGAAGCACAGGGCCGAGGTCGCGGTCGGTCCCGCCGTCGAGCGGTGGTCGGCGGCGGCCGTGGTCCGGCGGTCCAGTGCGACGACGCCGAGCGAGAACAGCCCGACCGTTCCGACGCCCACGGTGAGGGCGACGAGCAGCACGCCCCCGAGGGCGCTCCAGTTCACGTGCACGATCGGCTCCTCGCTCAGACGGTGGCGTGCGCGGGCACGTCGTTGACGTTGTGGGCGCTGACCGGGTCGCGGCGGGACGCCACGTAGCACCCGGCGCCGATCGCGGCGGCCGACAG
>DATMCA010001318.1:0-13283 GCA_035559015.1 Umezawaea sp.
TCACCAGGGGCGACGACTTCGCCAGCGCCGCCGTCCAGGGCCTGCTCCGCTCGGCGCAGGCCGAGAACCCGGACCGCTTCACACTGGTCGACATCGACGACCACGAGGACTCGGTCCGCGCGCTCGGCGCCGCACTCGCCACCGGTGAACCGCAGGTGTCGATCCGCTCCGGGGCACTCCACGCCCCTCGCCTGGTCCGAGTCGCCAAGGCCGAAGCCCCGAAGCCGGAGTTCCGCGAAGGTGGCACGGTCCTGATGACCGGTGCGACCGGAGCGCTCGGCGCGGTGTTCGCCAAGCACCTCGTCACGGAGTACGGCGTCACCAGGCTCCTGCTCACCAGCAGGCGCGGCCCGGACGCGCCCGGTGCGCTGGACCTGCGCGACGAGCTGCGCGAACTGGGCGCGGCCGTCGACGTCGTCGCCTGCGACGTGGCCGACCGCGACGCCCTCGCCCCGCTGCTGGCCGAGCACCCGGTGACCGCCGTGGTGCACGCGGCCGGTGTGCTGGACGACGGCATCCTCACCTCGCTCACCCCCGAGCGGCTGGAGAAGGTGCTGCGCCCCAAGGTGGACGCCGCGCTCAACCTGCACGAGCTGACCGGTGACCTGGACGCGTTCGTCCTGTTCTCCTCCGCCGCGGGCACGTTCGGCAACCCCGGCCAGGCCAACTACGCCGCCGCCAACGCGTTCCTCGACGCACTGGCCCAGCACCGGCACGCACAGGGCAAGCCCGCGCTGTCGCTGGGCTGGGGCCTGTGGGAGGACACCGGCGGCATGACCGCCGACTCCGCCAAGCTCGGCACGGCACTGTCCGAAGAGGAGGGTGTGGCGCTGTTCGACACGGCGCTCGCCGGCCCGGACGCCGTGCTAGTGCCGATGCACCTCGACACCTCCGCCCTCGGCGACCGGGTGCCCGCACTGCTCAGCGGGCTCGTCCGCAGGCAGGTGCGCCGCGCCGCCGCCGAGGCCGCACCGCAGGAGTCGCTGAGCAAGCGGATCGCCGGTCTGTCCGACGGCGACCGGGACCAGGTGCTGCTCGACGTCGTCCGCTCGCACGTGGCGAGCGCGCTCGGCCTGCCCGGTCCCGACTCCGTCGACGAGCACCGCACGTTCCAGGAGATGGGCTTCGACTCGCTCAGCGCCGTGGAACTGCGCAACGGACTGAACGCCGCGACCGGGCTGAAGCTGCCCGCGACGCTGGTGTTCGACTACCCGACCCCGGCCGCGCTGGTGGACCAGCTGCGGATCGAGGTCGTGCCCGACACGCCCGCCGGAGCGCCGCTCTCGCTGGGTGATCTGGATCGACTGTCCGCCGAACTCATCGAACTGGGCCGGGACGAGGCCGCGCGTGCGCGGATCACCGAACGGTTGCAAGCGGTACTGGCCGGACTGGCGGCGCCGGAATCCGAGAACGCGGATCTGGACGCGGCCACCGACGACGAACTCTTCGACCTGCTCGACCAGGAGCTGATGTGACGATGGACAACGAGGAGAAGCTGCGCGATTACCTCAAGCGCGCCACCGCGGACCTGCGCACGGTCCGGAAGCGCTTGAAGGAGGTCGAGGAGGCTGACCACGAGCCCATCGCGATCATCGGCATGAGCTGCCGGTACCCCGGTGGCGTCAAGAGCCCGGAAGACCTGTGGGACCTGGTGACCGGTCAGCAGGACGCGATCTCCCCGCTGCCGACCGACCGCGGCTGGGACATCGACGGCCTGTTCGGCGACGACCCCGAGGCCACCAACCAGAGCTACGTGGCGAAGGGCGGTTTCCTCTACGACGCCGCCGAGTTCGACCCGACGTTCTTCGGCATCTCGCCGCGGGAAGCGCTGGCGATGGACCCGCAGCAGCGCCTGCTGCTGGAGACCTCGTGGGAGGCCTTCGAACGCGCGGGCATCGACCCCGCCACGGTCAAGGGCAGCAAGACCGGTGTCTACGCCGGGGTGATGTACCACGACTACTCCACCGGCCTGACCGAGGTCCCGGAGGAGATCGGCGGCTACCTGAGCACCGGCACCGCGGGCAGCGTGGCCTCCGGCCGCGTCGCCTACACGCTGGGGCTCGAAGGGCCGGCCGTCACGATCGACACGGCGTGCTCGTCCTCGCTCGTGGCGCTGCACTGGGCGATCCAGGCGCTGCGCTCGGGCGAGTGCACGATGGCGCTGGCTGGCGGCGTCACGATCATGGCCACGCCCGGCACGTTCATCGAGTTCTCCCGGCAGAAGGGCCTCGCGGGCGACGGCCGCTGCAAGGCGTTCGCCGCCGCGGCGGACGGCACCGGCTGGGGCGAGGGCGCGGGCATGCTGCTCGTCGAGCGCCTGTCCGAGGCCCAGCGCCTTGGCCACCCGATCCTGGCGGTAATCAAGGGTTCCGCGATCAACCAGGACGGCGCGTCCAACGGCCTCACCGCCCCCAACGGCCCGTCGCAGCGCCGCGTGATCCAGTCCGCGCTCGCCGACGCCGGTCTCACGACCCGCCAGGTCGACCTGGTCGAGGCGCACGGCACCGGCACCAAGCTCGGTGACCCGATCGAGGCGCAGGCCCTGCTCGCCACCTACGGCCAGGAGCGCACCGAGCCGTTGCGGCTCGGCTCGATCAAGTCCAACTTCGGCCACACGCAGGCCGCCGCCGGTGTCGCCGGGGTCATCAAGATGGTCATGGCCGTGCGCAACGGGGTCATGCCCAAGACGCTGCACGTGGACGAGCCGTCCCCGCACATCGACTGGACCGCGGGTGCCGTCGAGCTGCTGACCGAGGAGCGCGCCTGGCCCGAGACCGGCGAACCCCGCCGTGCGGCCGTGTCCTCGTTCGGCTTCAGCGGCACGAACGCCCACACGATCATCGAGCAGGCGCCAGTTGCTGAGGAGGCCGCCCAGCGGACCCCGAAGACCGGTGTCCTGCCGTGGGTCCTGTCCGCTCGCGGTGAGACCGCGTTGCGCGCTCAGGCCTCCCAGCTCCGCGACCACCTGGCCGACAACCCGGACGTGTCGGTCGCCGACCTCGGTTACTCGCTGGCCACGACCCGCTCCCGCTTCCCGCACCGCGCGGTGCTGATCGGCCGCGAGCGCGCCGACTTCGCGCTCGACGCGCTCGCCGACGGCGAGGTCAGCGCGGACGTGGTCGAGGGCGTCGCGGACGTGCGCGGCAAGGTCGCCTTCGTCTTCCCCGGCCAGGGCTCGCAGTGGGTCGGCATGGCCCTCGAACTGCTGGACGACAACGAGGTCTTCCGCACCCGCATGGCGGAGTGCGAGCAGGCGCTGTCGTCCTACGTGGACTGGTCGCTCATCGATGTGCTGCGCGAGAAGGACGGCGCTCCCGGCTTCGACCGGGTCGACGTCGTCCAGCCCGCGCTGTGGGCCGTGATGGTGTCGCTGGCCCAGGTCTGGCGCTCCTACGGCGTCACGCCCGCCGCCGTCGTCGGCAGCTCGCAGGGCGAGATCGCCGCCGCGTGCGTCGCGGGCGCGCTGTCGCTGGACGACGCCGCCCGTGTCGTCGCGCTGCGCAGCCAGGCGCTCGGCGCGCTGTCCGGCCTCGGCGGCATGGTGTCCGTCGCGCTGCCGTCCGCGAAGACCCGTGAGCTGCTGGTCCGCTGGGACGGCAAGCTGTCCGTCGCCACGGTCAACGGCCCGCGCGCCACGGTCGTCTCCGGCGACAACGACGCGCTGGACGAGCTGGTCGCCGCGTGCGACGCCGACGGCGTGCGCGCCAAGCGGATCGCCGTGGACTACGCGTCGCACTCCGCCCACGTCGAGATCATCCGCGAGCGGCTGGCCGAGCTGCTCGGGCCGGTCAAGCCGATGGCGGGCGAGATCCCGTTCTACTCCACCGTCACCGGCAAGCCGGTCGACGGCACCGAGCTGGGCTCGGAGTACTGGTACACCAACCTCCGCCAGACCGCCGAGTTCGAGCTGGGTGTGCGGGCGCTGGTCGAGCGCGGCCACCGGTTCTTCCTGGAGATGAGCCCGCACCCCGTCCTCGCCATGGGTGTGCAGGACATCGTCGACGACCTGGGCACCGAGGCCGTCGTCATCGGTTCCCTGCGCCGCGGCGAAGGCGGCCCGACCCGGCTGCTGACCTCGTTGGCCCAGGCCCACGTGCGCGGCCTGGCGCTCGACTGGGACGCGGTGTTCGCCGGGCACGACGCCCGCGCGGTCGAGCTGCCCACCTACCCGTTCCAGCGCCAGTCGTTCTGGTTGGACACCAGCGGTTCCGGCTACGGCGACGTCACGTCGGCCGGTCTCGGCGTCACCGACCACGCCCTGCTCGGCGCGGCCGTCGCGCTGCCCGACTCGGCCGGCTACCTGTTCACCGGCAGGCTCTCCCAGCGCACGCACCCGTGGCTGGCCGACCACCGCGTGTCCGACGCGGTCCTGCTGCCTGGCACGGCGTTCGTGGAGCTCGCGATCCGCGCGGGTGACCAGGTCGGCTGCGGGGTCGTGGACGAGCTGACCCTGGAAGCCCCGCTGGTGCTGGGCGACACCGACGCCGTCGTGGTGCGGGTCGTCCTGGAGGCCCCCGACGAGACCGGCCTGCGCGCGGTGGCCGTGTACTCGCGGATCGAGTTCGCCGACGATGACGAGCCGTGGATCCGCCACGCCACCGGCACGATGGCGGCCGATGGGGGAGCGGCCCCGGCCGACCTCACCGCGTGGCCGCCGTCCGGTGCCGAGGTGATCGACACCGGCGGCCTGTACGACGGGCTCGCCGGCATCGGTCTCGGCTACGGCCCCACGTTCCGCGGCCTGCGCGCCGCCTGGCGGTCCGGCGACGACGTGTTCGCCGAGGTCGCCCTGCCCGAAGGCGCGAAGGTCGTCGGCTTCGGCCTGCACCCCGCGCTGCTCGACGCGGCCCTGCACGCCGTCGGCCTCGGCTCGTTCATCGAGGTCACGGACACGCCGTGGCTGCCCTTCACCTGGACCGGCGCGCGGCTCGACGCCGCGGGCGCGACCGCGCTGCGGGTCCGGATCTCCCCGGTCGGCACCGGTTCGGTGTCGGTCGTCGTCGCCGACGAGACCGGCCAGCCGGTCGCGTCGGTCGAGGAACTGGTGCTGCGCCCCGTTTCCCAGCAAGCCGCCGCCGGACCCGCCACGGGCCGGTCGCTGTTCCGGGTCGACTGGCAGGTCCTGCCGCTCGACGCCGTCGAGACCCCACTGGAAGAGGTGCCCGATGTTGATGTGGTTTCCCTTGCGCTCCCAGAGGCTGACGCAGGCTCCGTTCACTCAGCCGTTCACGCCGTCCTCGCGCAGGCGCAGGACTGCCTTGCCGGTGAATCCCGTCTTGTCGTCCTCACCGGTGGTGACGACCTCGCGGCCGCGGCTGTCCGAGGCCTGATCCGCTCGGCCCAGACCGAGAACCCCGACCGGTTCGTCCTGGTCGACTCCGACCACACCGCGGCGTCGGCGAAGATGTTGACCGCCGCCGTCGAGTCCGGCGAGCCGGAGCTGTCGCTGCGCGACGGCGTCGTGCGCGTGCCCCGGCTGACCCGAGCGGCCGTGTCCACTGTGGACGAGCCCGCGTTCCGGGCCGACGGTCGGGTGCTGCTGACCGGCGCGACCGGTGTGCTGGGCGCTCTGCTGGCCCGCCACCTGGTGACCGAGCACGGCGTTCGCGACCTCGTGCTCACCTCCCGCCGTGGCCTGGACGCGCCCGGCGCGGCCGAGTTGCGTGACGAGCTGGTCGGGCTCGGTGCCGCGGTGACCGTCGCCGCGTGCGACGCCGCCGACCGCGACGCCCTGGCCGCGCTGCTGGCCGAGCACCCGGTGACGTCGGTCGTGCACACGGCCGGTGTGCTGGACGACGGCGTGCTGTCGTCGCTCACGCCCGACCGGCTGGACTCCGTGCTGCGGCCCAAGGTCGACGCCGTCCTCAACCTGGACGAGCTGGCCGGGGACGTGGAGAACTTCATCCTCTTCTCCTCGGCCGCGGGCACGTTCGGCAACGCGGGCCAGGCGAACTACGCCGCCGCCAACGCGTTCGTGGACGCCTTCGCCCGGCACCGCGTCGCCCAGGGCAAGCCCGCGCTGTCGCTGGCGTGGGGACTGTGGGAGCAGGCCAGCGAGATGACCGGCGAGATGGCCGACACCGATCGCGGCCGGGTGTCCGGCGGCGTCGGCGGCCTGACCTCCGGTGAAGGCCTGGCCCTGTTCGACGCCACGCTGGCGTCGACCGAGCCGGTGCTCGTCGCGATGCACCTGGACACCGCGGCACTCCGCGGCGCGGGCGCGTCCGTTCCGCCGCTGCTGCGCGGCTTCACCCGCGCTCCCGGCAGGCGGACCGCGTCCGCCGCCGACCAGGCCGCCGCGTCGGGGCTGGCGCGGAAGCTCGCCGCGCTGCCCGAGACCGAGCAGGTCAAGCTGCTGCTCGACCTGATCCGCACGCACGTCACGGCGGTGCTGGGCTTCGCGTCCACGGACACCGTCGACACCTCGAAGGCGTTCCGGGAACTGGGTTTCGACTCGCTGACCGCGGTCGAGCTGCGCAACCGGATCAACGCCGCGACCGGCCTCAAGCTGCCCGCCACGCTGGTCTTCGACTACCCGACGGCCGATGTGCTGGTCGAGCACCTGCGCGGCAAGATCGTCGGTGACGGCGCCGGCGCGGTGGCCGTGCGCGCCGCGACCTCCGTGGACGACGACCAGATCGCGATCGTCGCCATGAGCTGCCGCTTCCCCGGAGGCGTCACGAGCCCGGAGGAGCTGTGGGCCCTCCTGGCGGAAGGTCGGGACGCCATCGGGGGCTTCCCGACCGACCGGGGCTGGAACATCGACTACCTGACCGAGGCGAGCAACGCGGCCGAGGGCGGGTTCCTCTACGACGCCAGCGAGTTCGACCCGGCGTTCTTCGGCATCAACCCCCGTGAAGCCCTCGCCATGGACCCCCAGCAGCGCCTGCTGCTGGAGACCTCGTGGGAGGCGTTCGAGCGGGCCGGGATCGACCCGACCTCGTTGCGCGGCAGCCAGACCGGCGTGTTCGCCGGGATGATGTACCACGACTACGGCACGCGCCTGACCTCGTTGCCCGAGGAGGTCGGCGGCTACTTCGGCACCGGCACCGCGGGCAGCGTCGCGTCCGGCCGCATCGCCTACACGCTCGGCCTCGAAGGCCCGGCGGTCACGGTCGACACCGCGTGCTCCTCCTCGCTGGTGGCCCTGCACCTGGCCGCCCAGGCGCTCCGCTCCGGCGAGTGCTCGCTGGCGGTGGCCGGTGGTGTCACGGTGATGGCGACCCCCGGCACGTTCGTGGAGTTCAGCACGCAGGGCGCGATGGCACCCGACTCGCGCTGCAAGCCGTTCGCCGCCGCCGCCGACGGGTCGAGCTGGGGTGAAGGCGCGGGCATGCTCGTCATCGAGCGCCTCGCCGACGCCCGTGCCAACGGCCACCCGGTGCTCGCGATCCTGCGCGGCACGGCCGTGAACCAGGACGGCGCGTCGAACGGCCTCACCGCCCCGAACGGCCCGTCCCAGCAGCGGGTCATCCGCCAGGCGCTGGCCAACTCCGGTCTGTCCACATCGGACGTCGACGCGGTGGAGGCGCACGGCACCGGCACCAAGCTGGGCGACCCCATCGAGGCTCAGGCGCTGCTGGAGACCTACGGGCAGAACCGTTCCACGCCGGTGCTGCTGGGCGCGGTCAAGTCCAACCTGGGGCACACCCAGGCCGCGGCCGGTGTCGCGGGCGTGATCAAGATGGTCATGGCCATGCGGCACGGCGTGATGCCGAAGACGCTGCACGTGGACGCGCCTTCTCCGCACGTCGACTGGACGTCCGGGTCGGTCGAGCTGGTGACCGACTCGACGCCGTGGCCCGAGAGCGGTCGCGTCCGCCGGTCGGCCGTGTCGTCGTTCGGGATCAGCGGCACCAACGCCCACGTGGTGCTGGAGCACGTCGCGGCCGAGGCCTCGGACGAGCCCGCCGAGTGGTCCACGCTGCCGTGGCTGCTGTCCGGCAAGACGCCCGAGGCCGTGGTGGCCCAGGCCGACAAGCTCAAGGCGCACCTGGTCGCGAACCCCTCCGCGAAGCCACTGGACGTGGCGTTCTCGCTGGCCACCAGCCGCACGCTGCTGGAGCACCGGGCCGCCGTGGTCGCGGACGACCGGGACGAGCTGCTGGCCGGACTGGACGCGCCCGCGTCCGGCACGGCCGTGGCCGGGAAGCTCGCGTTCCTGTTCACCGGTCAGGGCTCGCAGCGTGCCGGAATGGGTCGTGAGCTGTACGCGGCCTACCCGGTGTTCGCGGCGGCGTTCGACGAGGTCGCCGCGCTGGTGGACGTGCGGGACAGCCAGGAGGAGCTGGACCGCACCGAGTTCACCCAGCCCGCGATCTTCGCGCTGGAGGTCGCGCTGTACCGGCTGGTCGAGTCGTGGGGTGTGACGCCGGACTTCCTGGCGGGCCACTCGATCGGCGAGATCGCCGCCGCCCACGTGGCCGGTGTGCTGTCGCTGGAAGATGCTGCTTCGCTGGTCAACGCTCGTGCTCGGTTGATGCAGGCGCTCCCGGCCGGCGGCGCGATGGTCGCCCTCCAGGCCACGGAGGACGAGGTTCTCCCGCACCTCGGTAACGGTGTTTCCATTGCGGCGATCAACGGCTCGAAGGCGATCGTGCTCGCGGGCGAGGAGACCGCCGTGGCGCAGGTGGTCGAGACGTTCGGTGACCGGAAGTCCAAGCGGCTGGCGGTGTCGCACGCGTTCCACTCGCCGTTGATGGACCCGATGCTGGACGACTTCCGGGCTGTCGTGGAAACCCTGACCTTCCAGCGGCCCCGGATCGAGCTGCTCGGCGACGTGGCGAACCCGGAGTACTGGGTCGCGCACGTCCGCGACACCGTGCGCTTCCACGAGGCCGTTCAGACCCTGGAGCAGCGGGGCGTCACCAAGTTCGTGGAGCTGGGCCCGGACGGCGTCCTCGCCGCGATGGCCGAGGTCCCCGTGACCCCGTTGCTGCGCAAGGACCGCCCCGAGGTCCGCTCGCTGGTCAGTGCTCTGGCCGCGCTGCACGCGCAAGGCGTGGCGGTCGACTGGACGGCGTACTTCACCGGCGCGAAGACCGTGGACCTGCCGACCTACGCGTTCCAGCGTGAGCGGTACTGGTTGGAGTCGCCCGCCAGGGCCGACGACGGCACCGCCGTGGGGCTCGGTCTGGGCGCGGGCAACCACCCGCTGCTCGGTGCCGAGGTGTCGCTGCCCGAGTCCGACGCGCTGGTGTTCAGCGGCCGGATCGCGCTCAACACCCACCCGTGGCTCGCCGACCACGCCGTCTCCGGCACGGTCCTGCTGCCCGGCACGGCGTTCGTGGAGATGGCGCTCCAGGCCGGCGCACAGGCCGACTGCGACCTGCTGGAGGAGCTGACGCTCGAAGCGCCGCTGGTGCTGCCCGAGCACGGCGGTGTGGCCCTGCGGGTCATGGTGGGGGAGGAGGAGAGCGGCCGGCGCACGCTGACGGTGTTCTCCCGCACCGACGTCGACGGCCCGTGGGCCCGGCACGCGACCGGCGCGCTCGGCAAGTCCGCCGACGCGGTCCTCGGCGACCTCGCCGCGTGGCCGCCGGTCGACGCCGAGCCCGTCGCGGTGGAGGACCTGTACGAGGACTTCGCCGCGCTGGGCCTGGAGTACGGCCCGGTGTTCCAGGGGCTGAAGTCGGCGTGGCGCACCGGTTCCGAGGTGTTCGCCGAGGTTTCGGTCGACGCCGACACGACGGCCTTCGGGATCCACCCGGCGCTGCTCGACGCCGCCCTGCACGCGATCCGGTTCGGTGACTTCCTCGCCGAGGGTGAGGGCACGCGGCTGCCGTTCTCGTTCGCCGGTGTCCGACTGCACGCGGTCGGCGCGGGGGAACTGCGGGTCCGGATGTCCGGCGCGGGCACCGACGCGGTGTCGCTGCTGGTCACCGACACGACCGGCGCTCCGGTCGCCTCCGTCGAGTCGCTGGTGCTGCGACCGGTCGCCGTGGCGCCGAAGGCCGCGGACTCCCTGTTCCACGTCGAGTGGGTGCCGGTCACGACGACCGCCACCAACGGTGACGTCGTGGTGGTCGAGGTGTCCGGCACCGTTTCCGAGGCCGTGCACGCCGCGCTGGCCGCGGTCCGCGAGCACGCCGAGTCCGACGCCACGGTGGCGTTCGTGACCCGTGGCGCGGTCGCTGTCCGGCCGGGCGACGACGTGACCGACCTGGCCGGTGCCGCCGTGCACGGCCTGGTCCGCTCGGCGCAGGCCGAGTACCCCGGTCGGTTCGTGCTGGTCGACCTGGCCGACGGCGCCGAGGTCGTCACGGTGGCCGACGAGCCGGAGATCGCGGTGCGCGGCGGTGCGGTGTTCGCGCCCCGGTTGGCCCGGACGGTGTCCGATGTGGATGGTGGCGGTGCCTTCAGCACTGGCAAGGTCCTCATCACCGGTGCGTCCGGTGGCCTGGGTTCGCTGTTCGCCCGCCACCTGGTGACCGAGCACGGTGTGCGGGAGCTGCTGCTGGCGAGCAGGCGCGGCGCGGACGCCCCCGGTGCGCCGGAGTTGGCGGCCGAGCTGGCCGAACTCGGTGCGGCGGTGGAGTTCGCGGCCTGCGACGTCGCGGACCGCGACTCGGTGAGCGCGCTGCTGGCCGCGCACGACGTGAAGGCGGTCGTGCACACGGCCGGTGTGCTGGACGACTCGACGATCGGCGGGATGACCGCCGAGCAGGTCGACAAGGTGCTGCGCCCCAAGGTGGACGCGGTCGCGGCCCTGCACGAGCTGGCGGGCGACCTGGACGCCTTCGTGGTCTTCTCGTCGGCCGCGGGCACGTTCGGCACTCCCGGCCAGGCCAACTACGCGGCGGCCAACGCCTACCTCGACGCCCTGATGGCGCAGCGGAAGGCGCGTGGACTGGCCGGTCTGTCGCTGGCGTGGGGCCTGTGGGACGACCTCGGCGGCATGACCGCCGACCAGGACCGCCTGCGCCGCTCCGGCGTCGCGGCGCTGGGCGTGGCCGAGGGCCTGTCGCTGTTCGACCGGGCGTTCCGCGGTCACCACGCGGTCGCCGTGCCGATGAAGCTCGACACGGCCGGGATGCGCGGCGCCGGACCCGCCCTGCCCGCGCTGCTGCGCGGTCTGGTGCGGACGACGACTCGGCGCGCGGCCTCGGCGAACGTGCGACTGGACCTGCGCGGCCTGTCCGCGGAGGACCGGGCGCGGACGCTGCTGGACACCGTCCTGACGCACACCGCCGCCGTTCTCGGCTACGGGGCGAAGAAGGTCGAGCCGACGCAGCAGTTCGTGGAGCTGGGCTTCGACTCGTTGACCTCGGTGGAGCTGCGGAACGTGCTCAACGCGGTCACGGGGCTCCGGCTGCCGCCGACGCTGCTGTTCGACCACCCGACGCCGGCACTGGTCGCCGAGCACCTGGCCGGGACGATCGACGTGCCGGAGACGGCCGTGGCCGCACCGGCCGGGACGCTCGGCCTGATGTCCAAGCAGGCCAACGCCTCCGGGCGCGGCGAGGACTTCATGGGGCTGCTCATGGCGGTCTCGGAGTTCCGGCCGTCGTTCACCGGACCGGAGGACCTGCCCGAGCCGCTGCACACCGTGCGGCTGGCCAAGGGCGACGGCGGTCCCGGCCTGATCTGCTTCCCGCCGATCCTGGCGAACTCCGGGCCGCAGGTGTACTCGCGGTTCGCGGCGTCGCTGCGGGACGAGCGGAACGTGTCCGTGGTGTCCACGCCCGGCTTCCTCAAGGGCGAGCTGGTGCCCGCGTCGATCGACGCGATCGTCCGGGCGCAGGCCCAGGCGGTGCTGGACCAGGCAGAGGGCAAGCCGTTCGTGCTGGTGGGCCACTCGTCGGGCGGCACGTTGGCGCACGGGGTGGCCGCGCACCTGGAGGGCATCGGCAAGCCCGCCGCGGCGCTGGTGCTGATGGACATCTTCCGGCACGACCGCGAAGCCCTGTCCCGCGTGCACCCCGAGGTCGTGGGTGACACGGGTGACGAGGACGCCACACTCATGGACGACCAGCGCCTCACCGCGATGGGCGCCTACTGCCGGATCTACGCGGGCTGGCAGCCGACCCCCATCGCCACCCCTACGCTGCTGGTTCGGGCATCGGAGCCGTTGCCGGGCATGGACCCGGCGGGCGACTGGCGGTCCACTTGGGACTACGACCACTCCGCTGTGGACGCACCCGGCACGCACTTCTCGATGATGCAGGAGCACGCGGCCACCACGGCCGCGGCCGTGCACGGGTGGCTGGTGGAGAACTCACCCGAACAGGGGTGAACAGGGGGTGCGGGGCGCGGACGCGTCCCGCACCATTGTTATGAAACCAAATCCGAACGTCTCTTCCGGATGGGCCTGGAGGTTGTTCGCCCCTGGTGATCGTCGTGATGTCGTGAGAGGAACAACCAACCGCCATGGCACGAGTAGTTGTCGACACCGCCCTGTGGATCCGTCGGTTCCACCCCAGCCCGGACGCGAGCGTCCGGCTGGTATGCCTTCCGCACGCGGGAGGATCGGCGAGTTTCTACTACCCGGTCTCGGAATCGTTGAGGCCCGGAGTTGAAGTACTGGCGGTGCAGTACCCCGGACGGCAGGACCGTCGAGCGGAACCCTGCATCGAGTCCGTGGAAGAACTGGCCGCGCGCATCGTGATGGCGTTGAAGCCCTGGGCTTCGGAGCCCCTGGCCCTGCTGGGGCACAGCATGGGGGCCACCTTGGCGTTCGAGGTGGCTCGGGGGTTGGAGAGGTGTGGGACGCCGCCGGTGGCGTTGTTCGCCTCCGGGCGTCGGGCGCCTTCTCGGTATCGGAACGATCAGGTTCATCTGCGGGATGACGATGGGATCGTGGCCGAGTTGCAGGTGTTGAGCGGTACGGATTCCCGGTTGTTGGGGAATGAGGATCTGCTGCGGCTGGTGATCCCGGTGATC
The DNA here is from genome assembly GCA_035559015.1 of Umezawaea sp. Classification (GTDB taxonomy): domain Bacteria; phylum Actinomycetota; class Actinomycetes; order Mycobacteriales; family Pseudonocardiaceae; genus Umezawaea. The sequence continues at coordinate 12,883 of DATMCA010001318.1, forward strand.
CGGGCTGATTACAAGGCCGTGGAGACCTATCGGTGTGAGGACGGGGCTGTGGTGGGGTGCCCGGTTACCGTGCTGGTGGGGGACAGTGATCCGAAGGCCACGATAGAGGAGGCCAGGGCGTGGGCCGAGCACACGACCGGGGGGTTCGATCTTCAGGTTTATCCTGGTGGGCATTTTTATCTGAGTGAGCATCAGGATGAGGTGACGGGGTTGATCGCGGAGAGGTTGGCTGCGTTGCCCCGGTGAGGTTTGCGGTGGCTTCGAGCGAGGCCGGGTGGGGCTTTTGGTGGGACCGAGCGGGTGGGCGCCGGTTCCAGCGGGGTGTGTCCGATTTGACTTGGGGCCCCTAGATTTGCCCCTTGATCGGGCGAAAAGGCAGTGCCCGAAAGCCCTGCCCGATC